>NZ_JBSFWT010000002.1:0-221196 GCF_053594975.1 Streptomyces sp. NPDC002537 | reverse complement strand
GGACACCGCGCGAAGCGTGGTGTCCTCAAACGCCGGACGGGCTGAATTGTGCGGACCGTAGCCGGCATATTCAGCCCGTCCGGCGTTTGAGGACGCGGCCGCAGGCCGCTCCCGCCGCAGGCGGCGACAGTGTCGCGCAGTGGGTGGGCATGCGAGGATCGGGGCGGCAGGTTCACGGTCGTTAACCAACGTCTTCGGGAGGCCCCGGTGGAAGAGCAGCGCTTCGGTGAGTGGGTGGCTGTTCGGCGACATGACCACCATGTCGCCGAGCTGGTACTGGACCGCCCCAAGGCCATGAACGCCGTCTCCTCGGAGATGGCCCGCCGTATAGCGGAGGCCACGGCCGCCCTCGCGGCCGACACGTCCGTGCGGGTCGTCGTCCTGACCTCCACCCACGAGCGCGCGTTCTGCGTCGGCGCCGATCTCAAGGAGCGCAACTCCTTCTCCGACGCCGACCTCGGGCGGCAACGCCCGTACGCCCGTGCCTGCTACACCGGCGTGCTGGAGCTGCCGATGCCGACCGTCGCGGCGGTGCACGGCTTCGCGCTGGGCGGCGGGTTCGAGCTGGCGCTGTCCTGCGATGTGATCGTGGCGGACGCCACGGCCGTGGTGGGTCTGCCGGAGGTGTCGGTCGGGGTGATCCCCGGTGGTGGCGGCACCCAGCTGCTGCCGCGCCGCGTCGGTGCCGCGCGGGCGGCGGAACTGATCTTCACTGCGCGGCGGGTGGCGGCCGCGGAGGCCCGGGAGCTGGGCCTGGTGGACCAGCTCGTCGCGGAGGGCGAGGACCGTACGGAGGCGCTTGCCTTGGCCGCCCGCATGGCGGCGAACTCCCCGGTGGGGCTGCGCGCCGCGAAGCGTGCGCTGCGGCTGGGGCACGGCCTCGACCTGCGGACGGGCCTGGAGGTGGAGGACGCGGCGTGGCGTACGGTCGCCTTCTCCGCCGACCGCGCGGAGGGTGTGGCGGCGTTCAACGAGAAGCGGACGCCGGACTGGCCGGGCGAGTGACGCCGTCCCGTCACGGCATAACCGGAAGTCCGTAATCCGGTCGTGACGCGGAATGTGCACAACATTCTTACGCTGGGTGCAGGATCTGCGCACGGCGACGGGATGTGAGGCACGGGTGGCACAAGGCGGGGAGTGCGACGTTCGGCTGGGCGCCGTGGTGGAGCTGGCGCAGGCGATGGCGGCGACGCTGTCCCCGCTGGAGTCCGTGGGCGCGGCCGCCGAGCGGGCCAGGATCGCACTGGGGGGCACGTTCGCCGCCATTTCGACGTGGGAGCGCGGGCACGGGCGGCTGCGGGTGCTGGTGAACGCGGGCGAGCTCGCCGAGGGGGAGGAGCGGTTCCCGGACGACGAGTCGTACCCGGTGCACGACTTCCCCGAGATCGCGGAGTTCCTGCACGAGGAGTGGGCCGGCGGCGGCTCCGGCCCGCGGGCCTGGGTGGAGTGCGCGAACGGCGAGGGGGAGGAGTCCGGCGCGTACGGTCTGGAGGGCTCGTACCGGCACCTGGGGGCGACCCCCGGGGGCAGCTGGGAGCGGGTCGCGGCGCTGCGGCGGCGCGGGCGGGGCTGCTGTGTGGTCGCCCCGATCGTGCTGCATGGGCGGGCCTGGGGCGAGCTGTACGTGGCCCGGCCGCCCGGTTCGCCTCCCTTCGACCGTACGGACGCGGACTTCGCGACCGTGCTGGCGGCCGTGGCGGCGGCCGGGATCGCCCAGACCGAACGGCTGGAGGAGGTCCGTCGGCTCGCCTTCACCGACCCCCTGACCGGTCTCGGCAACCGCCGCGCGGTCGACGCCCGGCTCGACGAGGCCGTGGAACGGCACCTGGCGGAGGGCGTCGTCGTCAGCCTCGTCGTGTGCGATCTCAACGGCCTGAAGCGGGTCAACGACACGCTGGGGCACGCGGTGGGGGACCGGCTGCTGGAACGGTTCGGCTCGGTGCTGTCCCTGTGCGGGGCGATGCTCCCGGGGACCCTGGCGGCGCGGCTGGGCGGCGACGAGTTCTGTCTGCTGACGGTCGGTCCGGCGGCGGACGAGGTGGTGCGCGTCGCCGGTGAACTGTGCCGCCGGGCGGCCGAGTTGGAGCTGGGCGAGGGCGTCGCGTGCGGGGTGGCCTCGACGGGCGACCCGATCGGGCCCGTACGGTCGGCCCGGCGGCTGTTCCGGCTGGCGGACGCGGCGCAGTACCGGGCGAAGGCGGCGCTCGCCCCGAGGCCGGTGGTCGCCGGGCGCGACGGTCTCGGCGACCGGGTGGTCGAGCTCGCGGACCACCCGCCCGCGCCCGTCCCCGCGGAGCGGCGCCGCTTCCGGGGGCGGCGGCGATGAGGCTGTGGCCGGGGCTCCGCGCCGCGCCTCCGGTGCGCCCGGCGGTATGCCCGGCGCGCCCGTTCGCGTTGGACCTGGCAGAAAGGCGTGTTTCGCCACCTAGTGACAGGTCGCGATTCAGTCTCTAGGGTGCCTGAATATGGATATGCAGCACACTGTGGTGGTGGGAACGGCCGGGACGACCGCGGACGACGTGATCGCCGTGGCGCGGGACGGCGCGCGCGTCGTGGTGTCCGAGCAGGCGCTGGCCGCCGTCGCCGCCTCCCGGCAGGTCATCGACGACCTCGCCGCCAAGCCCGACCCCGTCTACGGCGTCTCCACCGGCTTCGGTGCCCTCGCCGTCCGCCACATCAGCCCCGACCTGCGCGCCCAGCTCCAGCGCAACATCGTGCGCTCCCACGCGGCGGGCATGGGCCCGCGCGTCGAGCGCGAGGTCGTCCGTGCGCTGATGTTCCTGCGGCTGAAGACCCTCGCCTCGGGCCGCACCGGCGTCCGCCCCCTCGTCGTCGAGACGATGGCCGCGATACTCAACGCGGGCATCACCCCGGTCGTGCACGAGTACGGCTCCCTCGGCTGCTCCGGCGACCTCGCGCCGCTCTCCCACTGCGCGCTCACCCTCATGGGCGAGGGCGAGGCGGAGGGCCCCGACGGGGTGCTGCGCCCGGCCGGCGAACTGCTCGCCGCGCACGGCATCGAGCCGGTCGAACTGCGCGAGAAGGAGGGCCTGGCGCTCCTCAACGGCACCGACGGCATGCTGGGCATGCTGGTCATGACCTGCGCGGACCTCGCCCGGCTGATCACCTCCGCCGACGTCACCGCCGCGCTCTCCCTGGAGGCCCTGCTGGGCTCCGAGAAGGTCCTCGCGCCCGAGCTGCACGCCATCCGCCCGCACCCGGGCCAGGGCTCCAGCGCCGACAACATGCTGCGCGTGCTGGCCGGTTCGGGGCTGACCGGGCACCACCAGGACGACGCGCCGCGCGTCCAGGACGCGTACTCCATCCGCTGCGCCCCGCAGGTCGCGGGCGCGGGCCGGGACACCCTCGCGCACGCCAGACTGGTCGCCGACCGCGAGCTGGCCGCCGCCGTCGACAACCCCGTCGTCCTGCCCGACGGCCGGGTCGAGTCCAACGGCAACTTCCATGGCGCGCCCGTCGCGTACGTCCTGGACTTCCTCGCCATCGCCGCCGCCGACCTGGCGTCGATCGCCGAGCGCCGCACGGACCGGCTGCTGGACAAGAACCGTTCGCACGGCCTGCCGGCCTTCCTGGCCGGGGACGCGGGCGTCGACTCCGGGCTGATGATCGCCCAGTACACGCAGGCCGCCCTGGTCAGCGAGATGAAGCGGCTCGCCGTGCCCGCGTCCGTGGACTCGATCCCGTCCTCCGCGATGCAGGAGGACCATGTCTCGATGGGCTGGTCGGCGGCGCGCAAGCTGCGCACGGCCGTCGACGCGCTCGCGCGCGTCATCGCCGTCGAACTGGTCGCCGCCACGCGGGCGATCGAGCTGCGCACCGGCCTGACGCCCGCACCCGCCTCCCAGGCGGTGCTCAAGGCCGTACGGGCGGCGGGCGTCGAGGGTCCGGGCGGAGACCGCTTCCTGGCACCGGACTTGGCGGCGGCGGAGTCGTTCGTCCGTGGCGGCGGTGTGGTCGCGGCGGTCGAACCGGTGACGGGGCCGCTGGCGTAGGGAGCCCCGGGCCTCTTACGGGTGCGGGTCGTTCGCCGCCTGCGGCGGGGGCGGCCTGCGGCCGCGTCCTCAATCGCCGGACGGGCTGGTTTGCCGGCCGTGGCCTTGCATCTGCGGGCCGCGGTTTCGCTGCCACGGTCCGTGAAATCCAGCCCGTCCGGCGATTGATGTTTACCTTGCCGCCGTACGTGACCGCCGTATCGACGCCGTCACCAGCGCCCCGCCCGCGGCGACGAACGCGATGCCCCCGCAGACGTACGGGGTCGTGTCCACGCTGCCGCTGTCGGCCAGCCTGGCCGACTCCGTACCGGGCTCCCGCGCGGCAGCGTCGTCGGCTCGCGCACTGGGGACGAACCACCCGGCGCACAACAGCACTGCGGCGGCGACGGCGGTCAACAGCGGTCGGCGCGCGGCGGCGGTCACGGATCGAATCCCCCTCGGAGTGCGGAGATTGGGGGCCGCGGCACCGCCGCGGGACCTCAACTGACTCGATGTTAGTGATACGAGCGGGCCGGGGGGAAGCCGTGGGGAGCGCGGGCGGGGGCCCGGACGGTCCGCGGCGATGTCAAGGGCCCGTTGACTCTGGTCGCGGCCGCCGCCTCGTCTGCATCATGGACATCACGGTCATACCAAGACCCCGGCTATTATGTCGGCCCTCCGAGGGGCTTTACTGGCGTGGTCTTCCCCACATTTCTCAGCGGGGTGGAACGGGCGAAACGGTCCATGCGTTCCCAAGCAGTAGCCGGGATGCGTGGGTGCCCCACGATTCGGCTCGGGGATTTCGGGGTCCAGGAGCAATGGAGAAGCGTGTGATGACGGACGGCAAGCGCCGCAAGGCCCTGGTGGCCGCGGCCGCTGTGCTCGGTGGTGTGCTGACCCTCGCCGCCTGTGGCGGTGGCGACGACGACAGCAAGGGCGGTTCCGGCAGCAACAACGGCAAGGCCCAGAACAAGGTCGACGCCGCCGCTGCCAAGGAGGCATCCAAGGCGCAGATCAAGATCGCGCAGAAGGACGGCTCGACCAACGCCGGGATCACCACCGACGCCGCCAAGGTCACCGTCACTGACGGCGAGCTGGTCAGCGTCAAGATGACGACCGACAAGGGCACCCCGGTCGAGGGCACGATATCGCCCGACAAGAAATCGTGGATGCCCGCCAAGCAGCTCGAACGCTCCACCAAGTACAAGGTCGTCGTCGAGGCCAAGGACTCCGAGGGCCGCAAGGCCACGGAGAACTCCTCCTTCGCCACCGTCTCGCCCACCAACAGCTTCATCGGCTCCTTCACCCCGGAGGACGGCACGACCGTCGGTGTCGGCATGCCCGTGTCGATCAACTTCGACAAGCCGATCAAGGACCGCAAGGCCGTCCAGTCGGGCATCACCGTCAACTCCAGCAGCGGCCAGAAGGTCGTCGGCCACTGGTTCGGTGACCAGCGCATCGACTTCCGCCCGCAGGATTACTGGAAGGCCAATTCCGACGTCACCCTGAAGCTCGACCTCGACGGCGTCGAGGGCGCACCGGGCATCAAGGGCGTCCAGAAGAAGACGGTCTCCTTCAAGATCGGCCACTCGCAGGTCTCCACGGTCGACGTGAAGACCCACGAGATGACGGTCGTCCGGGACGGCAAGCCCTTCAAGACCATCCCGATCTCGGCGGGCAGCCCCGAGAACCCCACGTACAACGGCAAGATGGTGATCTCCGAGAAGTTCAAGGAGACCCGGATGGACGGCTCCACCGTCGGCTTCACCAAGGGCGACGGCAAGGGCGAGTACGACATCAAGGACGTGCCGCACGCCATGCGTCTGTCCACGTCGGGCACGTTCATCCACGGCAACTACTGGGGCAGCGGCATCTTCGGCACGGCCAACACCAGCCACGGCTGCGTCGGCCTGGAGGACAAGCAGGGCGCGGACGACCCGTCCACGTCCGGTGCCTGGTTCTTCGCCAACTCCCAGATCGGCGACGTCGTCGAGGTCAAGAACTCCAACGACAAGACCATCGCTCCGGACAACGGCCTCAACGGCTGGAACATGGACTGGAACGCGTGGGTCGCGGGCAGTGCGACTGGCGCGTAGCGCTTGACCCTTATCGCTCCTGCAACGGCCTTTCCCGCGGAACGCTCCGCGGGGAGGGCCGTTGCCGTTTCCCGGCTGCGGGCCGGTTCGCCGCCTGCGGCGGGGGGCGGCCTGCGGCCGCGTCCTCAAACGCCGGACGGGCTGATTTTGTCGGCGTAGTCCGCCGCCTGCGGGCCGCAAGCCTGCGGGCCGCAGGTCAAAGAGCCACGGTCCGCGAAATCCAGCCCGTCCGGCGATTGAGGACACCGCGCGAAGCGTGGTCGGGGGTCCGGGGGTCTCCCCCGGTTTCGGGAAGGGGCGGGGCTGGGGAAGAAAAGCGCCCACCGGCCCGCAGCCGGGCGGGGGCCGCGGCGGAGCCGCGCATCGGATGCAGCGGGAAGGGGCGGGGCTGGGGAAAAAGCCCGCCGCAGGCGCGGGCCGGCCCGCAGCCGGGGGTCCACGGGCTGAAAATCATGCGACAGTGCGGGCCGCAGGCCATACGGTCCCCAGGATGAGCGAAGCGCAGCGCCTGGGAGATCACCCGACCGAGGCCGAAATCGACGCATGGCACGCCGTCGTCACGGCCGCACACCGTCACGACATGCCCCCCACCGTCCCCCCGCCCGGCAGGGCCGAAGTGGCCGGCGCGCTGCTGGTCCCGTCCCTGCTGAGCCACTACGTCAAGGTCGCCGTCCCGTGCCCCGACGGCTATGCCGGCGTCGGCTGGGTGCGGCTGTTCGAGGACGACGAGAACCGGTCCAACGCCTGGATCGGCGAGCTCGCCGTCCGCCCCGAGCACCGGCGCCGCGGGACCGGCACCCGCATCTGGCACGCGCTGCGCGAGGCGATCGTCGCGGAGGGCCGGACCTCGGTGTCCGCGGAGGTCGAAATCGGCGGCGCGGGCGAACCGTTCGCCAAGGCGCACGGTTTCGACAGCGCGCTGTCGATGGTCTGGTACGTCCAGCGGGTGGCCGACGAGACCACCGACCCCGACCTCCCCGACGGCTACCGCTTCGTCACGTGGACCGGCGTCGTACCTCCCGAACACGCCGCGCGCTTCGCCGTCGTCCACGCGGCCATGCACGACGTACCGCAGGGCGACCTGGACCTGAGCGTGACCCGGTGGACCGCGGAACGCGTCACCTCCGCACAGCGCGCCATCGTCGAGCGCGGCGGGGTGGTGCTGTCCGCCGTCGTGGTCGCCCCGGACGGCAGTCACGCCGCGTACACCGAGGTCGTGCTGCGCTCCCCGGACGACGTCCGCGCCGTCCAGTTCGCGACCGCCGTCGCCCCCGCCCACCGCGGCCGTGGCCTCGGACTTGCCGTCAAACGCCGCCTGCTGGGGCTGCTGAGGGAGCAGGACCTGCCCGTCCGCGAGATCGCCACGACCGTCGCCGACGACAACGGCCCGATGCGCGCCGTCAACAAGCTGCTCGGCTACCGACCCGAGCGGTCGATGGGAGTGTTCCAGCTGCGACTGCCGTCCGGGTGAATCGCCTCTTCCGGGAGAATGGGACGTACGGAAGTTGACGTTCCAGCGTGACTCCGTGACGCCCGTCCACACCCCGTCGGAAGAGAGTCCCGTGGCCAAGCGCAGCAAGCGGCAGGAGCGGCCCGGAGCGCGGCCCGAGGCGACGCCCGGCGACGACGAGCTGCTCGCGGCCGTCGAGACCGCGCTGGCCGGGCTGCGCGCCCTGGCGGCGGACGCCCTCGACGACGCGGTCTACACCGCCGCGTCCGCGCTGGCCGCGACCCCCGCGGGACCGGCCGTCCTGAGCCGCGCCGTGCTGCGCGCCGCGGACCGGGCGCTGCGCCGGGCCTGGGAGTACGGCTGGCAGCCCGCCGACGTGGCCCGGCTCGCGCGGCGCGACCTGACCGCAGCCGAGCTTCGCTTCACCGTCGACGCCGTCGCGGCGGAGGCCCGCCGGTACGCGCCGGACACGCTCGGCGCGCGCTGGGCGGCCCAGCTGGGCGACCTCGGCGCACGGGTCTGGTGGGAGGCGGACGACGCGTTCCTGGACGGCTTCGCGGGCCGTGAGCGGCTGAGCCGCTTCGAGACGGTGGCGTGCGCGCTCGGCGCGCTGCGGCTGGTCGCGGGGCTGCCCCGCATCGGCGCCGCGGGCCCGCTGCCGGGGGCCGGGCGGCGGCCCGCGGACGCCCCCGCCGTCGAGCCCCGGATGCTCGCCCGTATCCGGGCGCTGCTCGCGAAGGCGGAGTCGACGCAGTTCGCCGAGGAGGCGGAGGCGCTGTCGGCGAAGGCGCAGCAGCTCATGGCCCGGTACTCCATGGACGAGGCGCTGCTCGCCGCTCACACGGACGGGCCCGTGGACGGCCCGGCGGCCTGCCGGATCGGCGTCGAGGGCCCGTACGAGTCCGCGAAGGCGCTCCTCCTCGACGCGGTCGCCGAGGCGAACCACTGCCGCTCGGTCTGGTCCGGCGACCACGACTTCTCCACGGTCGTCGGCTTCGAGTCCGACCTGGAGCTGGTGGAGCTCATGTACACCTCGCTGCTGGTGCAGGCCACCACCGCGATGCGGCGCGCGGGCGACGCTCATCACGCCCGCGGCCGCTCCCGCCGTACCCGCGACTTCCGCGAGTCCTTCCTCATCGCCTACGCGGCACGCATCCGCGACCGCCTGACGACCGCCGCGGACGAGGTGGTGGCGCCGCAGGCCGCCGAGGTCCTGCCTGTGCTGGCGGCCCGGGACGTGGCCGTCGGCGACACCACGTCCCGCCTCTTCCCGACGACGACCTCGCACCGCCTGAAGGGCCGCAACGCGGAGGGCTGGGCGCGGGGCGAGGAAGCGGCGGACGCGGCGAATCTGCGCTGAGCCGTCGCCCATTTCGCATGCGGCTGCCGGTCCGCGACGCACGGCGTTTTTCGATTGTTCGCCGCGGCGTGAGGCGGGCGTGAGACATCGGCCATGGAATTCGGTTCACCGTCGGCCGCGACACGCTCCGGGTTTTCGGCCTATCCCGATCCGCGCCCTTGCTTGCAGAAACGGTTGTCGTGCGGATTCCGGCCGCGGTCGAGGAGTTTCCAGGTGAGGGTGTGGCTGGGGCGTCCCTTCGGCTCTCCTGACCTGCCCGTTCGGCAAGGCGCCCCTAGGCGGCGGGGTGCCGTGTCTCATTTCTCTTTTTCCGGCCGGATGGCTCGATAGGGCCGATGTGGCCGAGTTGGCGGTCGGCGTACCTTTTGAGCACGGCAGGGAGAAAGCGCCGACGGAGCGATATCCGGATTATAGGACGTTCTCGAATGTCTGTATCGGTGTTCTCGGATCCGCGTCGGCCCGATCCTTCATTCGCCGCGCACCGGCTCGACGAAGAAACTCAGCGCACATGACCACGAGGAGTTCTCCGGTGACACAGCCATACGCGCCGCAGCCCCAGCCCGGCGGACCGTACGGGTACCCCCAGCCCCAGCCGCAGCCCGGTCCCTACGGTTACTACCCGCCACAGCCCCAGCCGGGCCCGTACGGGTACTACTACCCGCCGCAGCCCCAGCCGGACCCGGAGAAGGAGTACCCGCAGCTCACCGCGGCGACCGTGAAGGGCACCGTGCTCGGGCAGGCGCAGGCCCAGATCAGCGGGACGCTCATCGACAACGACGGCCAGCCCATCAAGGGCCAGCCGATCACCTTCACGCTCACCGACGGCCGCCAGATCGGTACCGCGGTCACCGACGCGACCGGCGTCGCGCGTCTCGACAGCGGATCGAACCTCCTCGACCCCCTGCTGTGGATCCACGCGCTCGGCTCCGGCTACGAGGTCCACTACCAGGGCAGCAAGAAGTTCATGCCCGCGAACGCCCACGGCAAGATCGAGCCCGGCATCGGCTGAACCGGGTGAGTGGCACGTCCGTGCGCCGGTCTCGTGGAGGCCGCTCCCCGGGAGCGGAGAGGCCGGCGTCCGGTCGCGTGCGCGAAGTCAGGCCGCACCGCGGCCGCTCGGCCCGCCGGCCGGAGTGAAGTACGTGCCCGGCGGGACGCCCACCCCGCGGCGGAAGGCCGCCACGAAGGCGCTCGGCGAGCCGTAGCCGACCCGCCGGGCCACGGCGGACACCGGCAGGCCCGCCGCCAGCAACGGCATCGAGGCCTGCAGCCGCAGCTGCGTCCGCCACTGCCCGTACGTCATCCCCGTCCCCGCCGCGAACGCCCGCGCCAGCGTCCGCCCGGCCGCCCCCACGACCGCGCCCCACTCCGCCAGCGTCCGGTTGTCCGAGGGGTCGCGGCGCAGTGCCTCGGCGACACGGCGGGCGCGCGGATCGGTCGGCATCGGGGCGCGCACGGTCGTCACCGACACGGGGCGCAGCAGGTCGAAGACGACCCGCTCGGCGCGGTGCCGGGCGTCGGGGGCGAGCGCGTCCTGATCCTGCGCGAGATGGCCGATCAGCTCGCGCAGCAGCCCCGACACGGGCACGACCTGCGGCTCGCGCCAGGTCAGCGGGCAGCGGTCCGGCCAGAAGTACAGGCTGCGCAGTAACGCCTTGCCGGTCGCGCCCGTGGAGTGCGCGGTGCCCGCCGGGATCCACAGGGCGACGGTGGACGGCAGCACCCACGTACGGCCGGTGGCGCGTACGGCGAGGACGCCGTGGGGCGCCCAGGCGAGCTGGTGCGCCGCGTGTTCGTGGCGCCCGAACCACTCGCCGCCGTCGAGCGCGAAGCTGCCGACGGCGACGGCGCTGCCGGGCGGGGCGACGAGATGGCTCGCGCCGTCCTTCCCCGCGGCCGGGTCCGGCCCCGCGCACCGGTCACCGCGCATCCGGCCGTCCCAGCGCTGCTGTCCGTCTCGCGACATGAATTGGCCTCCTGGCCCGTATACGACACACCTCCCCTGTTCCTAGCCTCGGAACATGCCGATGAACCTCATTCACCGCCGTCTGTGCTCCTCCGGCAAATGGGCCCGCACCATCGAGGACGAACTGCTGCCATGGGCCCTGGAGGGCGTCCGTCTCGGGCCGAAGACCTTGGAGATAGGCCCCGGTTACGGTGCCACCACGCGCGTACTGCTCCGCGGGACCACGGAACTCCTCACCGCCGTGGAGGCCGACGCGGGCTACGCGGCCCGGCTGCGCCGCGAGTTCGGGAACCGCGTCGAGGTCGTCCACGCCGACGGTGCCGACCTGCCGCTGCCGGACGGGCACTTCGACTCCGTCGCCTGCTTCACGATGCTCCACCATGTGCCCTCGCCCGGCGCCCAGAACCGCCTCTTCGCCGAGGCCGGCCGCGTTCTGCGGCCGGGCGGCCTCTTCGCCGGCAGTGACGCGCTGAGCAGTTGGGGCTTCCGGCTGGTCCACCTCGGCGACACGTGCGTCCCCGTACCGCCGGACACCCTGGGGGAGCGCTTGCGCGCGGCGGGCTTCGACGACTGCGCTGTCACGGTCGGGAAGAGAAGTTTCCGCTTCCTGGCGCGGCGGGCCGGCTGAGCGCTTCGCCGGGAGTGCGGTCATTCGACTGCGGGCCGTCGGTGGTCGGCCGCGCCCACGCGACGGAGCCGCGGATCGGCGCTTCCCCGCGCCGGACTTCGGCGAGCCCGCTCAGTCGGCCAGGCCGGAGACCCGTTCCTGCGTGTGCTCCTCGATGTCCTCCACGGCACTGTGGATGAGCTGATGCGTCAGCCCCGCCAGGGCCCGCGCCACGGCGAGTTCGTCCCCGATGGCGGGGACGTTCTCGTCCGCGGGATGGCAACGGGCCGTTCCCTCGCCGACCATCGGCCCCGGCCCCTTGCCCGTCATCCGGGCCTCGGCCGTGACCGTATGGTCGTGCTCCTCGATGACGATCTCCACCGTCCACGCCTTGGCACCGGTCATCGCGGGCTCTCCTTCGCTAGCCGCGCAGCCCCCGGACGGGCTCGTGGGTGTGCTCCTCGATGTCCTGCGCGGCGGTCCGCATCAGCTGACGGCTGAGGTCGGACAGGGCGCGCGCCGCCGCCAGTTCGTCCCCGATGGCGGGGACGTTCTCGTCGGCGGGGTTGCAGACGGCGGAACCGTGACCGGTCATCCGCTGCGTTCCCTTGCCGCTCAGCCGCGCCTCGGCGTGGGCCTCGCGGCCTTCCTCCCTGATGACGATCCGGGCGTCCCAGATCTCGGCGCTGCTCATGAGCTCCTCCTCGCGCCTCGCGGAGAACACGCACACGCTCTCCCTTCCACGCTGGCACCGACCGCCCCGGACCGCACGCCGGGCGGTGTGCGGGGTCCGCGGGGTCCGCTCTTTTCAAGGGCGCGCCCACGGGCGCGCCGGGCGGCAGCGCGCTCTTGGCCCGGGCTGTGGCCTGACGGCTGGTCCTGGCCAAACACCTATCGCCCCGACACCCGCACACAAGGCCAAGTTCCGTACGCTAACGATCAAGGCCAAGTCGGCTGGGGCCCGCCACGCCCGGCGGCCGTAACGTGGTGGCGCCCGCACGAACAGGGACAGCGTGGCGAGGCCGAGTGTGTGGCTGCTGGAGACACACGCGTCGGCCGCCCCGCCGTAGTGGCTGACCTCCCGTGGCTCAAGCCTGAACAGCCACAGCGAACACTTGGGCGCACCAGCAACTCTTCCCCCGTCGACGGGGGCTCTCAACTACTGCAATTCAAGGTCTCGCCGACGGAGCGATCACGGCGTTCAACCGCTCACCATCCTCCGCCCAGCGCTTGAGGCCAACTCGGTCGACAAACCGAACACGGTCTCCCTCTCGCCCCCACTCCCGGGCTCCGCCGGTGATTTGCTGGGTGGTCACGATGATAGGAAGCGTGCCTGTGTGGATTGCCATGGCACCGCCGTAGAGGTGCTGGGCGACGTCCTGCCCCACACTCTTCCCAGTGCCATGTTTGCACTGCACCAATAGATGCCGACCGAACTCATCCATCGCAATCACGTCGCCACCTTGGTCGCCCGCGCCGCCCCCAGAGCGGATCACCCGGTATCCATCGCGATCCATCAGATCAGCTACGAAGTACTCGAACTCGCTGTAGTGCAGGCTGTCGATGTCTTCCATATGCATCGCGGCCACCGGGCGGGCTAGCTCGGGGGTCAAGTGCTCCAGCGCCTCAGTGAGTTCGGCTGCGGATCTGTTGATCGCCTCGATTAGAACGCCAGCTTCCCTGACATGACTCGCAAATCGATCAAGTAGCTTCCGGCTTGGCTCGAACATCCCATGCATGTCCAAAACTGGCGAGGAGGCGTAGCAGAACGTCTTCTCCCACGCCCCCAACATGATCGGGATGGAGGATAGGCTTCGGAACCCTTCAACGGCCTTGTTGACGTCGTGGAGCATCCAATCGGCTGTCTTGCGGCGCCGGTGCGATTTATCCACGCCTCGAGCTGAACGGATGCAGGATCGCGCTATCTCCTCACACTTGAGGAGTTGGTCAACCACTTCGGTGGCCTGGTGCGTGAACTCCAGTGCGCTGCGAGCAGCATCCTTCATCTCGGGCGCTGTGAGGGGGGAATCGAAGAGGAGCCCAAGTGATGCAGTGGGGTGTTCAAAATCCACCGAATCGGCGAACTCAATTACTTCATCGATCTTTTCGTGGAGTTCATCCAATTTTGCCTTCTTGGCTGCGGGTGGCAGAACCGACGTTCGGAAGCGATGCTGATACGAGGTACGTCCCGGAGGAGCCCCGTAGTCAGGGGCGAGTTGGGGCCTCCGTGCGTGGTTTCTTGCATCCGTTGCCACTGCTACCCCTTCTTGATCACGTCGCGTAGACAGATCGTAGAGTGTGGTTGTGGCGGAAGGCCGCGCGGTCGTCATGTTGAGTGTTGAGTACCGCATTGCGCCGTAGCCGACGCAGTAAGACGTTCTCTCAGCCCATAGCCCCTGAAGTCCTCAGCGACCGCCCGCGCCGCCGACGCTGGCAGCTCCACCTGCACCACCCCCGAGCCGTCCGCTGCCGAGCCCGCCCGCAACCGCACCGCGGACACATCCACGCCCGCCCCCGCCAACGCCTGGCCGAGCTCAGCCGCCACATCCCGCGCCTCAGCCCAGCCCGCCACGTACTCCACCCCGCGCGCCCACAACGCCGCATCCGGGTCGAACTCCTCAACCCCGAACTCCACGTTGCCGATCTCGAACGCCTCATCCCCCGGCCCGAACGTCAACTCATCACCCCTCAAGGAATCTTGGCTCAACCTGGATCTTGTGAGGCGTCGCACGAACACACGACGAACGCCCCGGTACCATCGGCACCGGGGTCGCTCGCTAACCCCTGCCGGACCACCCCCACCTGCCAAGGGAAAAGGGGTGGTCCGGTCGCATGATCGGTGTTGTGCGGACGTCAGCCAAGCTGCGTGAACAGCGGGCGAGCGTAGAGAGGTTCAAGGGCGGGGGCCGTCGGAACCCTCCCAGGAATGAACGGCCCCCGCCCGGTCTATGGCTGCGCCCCCTGAGCGGTCACCCAGAAGGGGCGTGTGCGCACTGACGTGTACTGCATGTGCCCGGTGCGTCCGGCGTGCCCCAAGGCCCACCCCCGTGGATCACCCGGAAACTCCGAGATCGCCGACGACGAGCCGCACGACGCGCACACCATCGTCGCGGCCGCCGGACCTGCGGACCTCTCGCCTTGCAACCTGCGGTCCACGAACCCAAGCACCCAGCTCGTTACCCGCAGCATCACCTTGACCAGCATCATCGCGCTCCCGGCCTGCCCCGCATGGCGTCAAGGTGCTCCGTCATGCCCACCCTCATTGCGGGTGCGTCCTTGAAGATCAGCACCATTTCCCGCCTGCCCCGGGCGTTCTGCTCCGTCCGTGCCGCTTTGACCTCGTGCAACCTGCCACGGATCCAAACGAAGTCCCCGCGCCGCGCCGTCATTGCCAGCATCTGTCGTCACCGCCTTCTCCATACGAAGCCTTGAGTACAGCCCACACCGACTTCCCGGGCCCAGCCCGGTCGCTCACGCCCCAGTCGTCGGACAGGCAGGCCACGAGAGTCAAGCCCCTGCCGCCTTCCACGTCCGGGGCGCGCATCGTCGGCTGCTTGTCGCTCGCGTCGTCGACGGCGATGCGAACGCCGTCGGCCTCGCGCCGGAAACAGGTCTGGATCTCTCGTCCGCGTGATACGCGCGCGTGTACGACCGCGTTCGTGAGGATCTCCGAGAGCACCAGTGCCGCCGAGTCCTCGACGGCCACCAACCCCCAGTCCGCCAGTGCCTTGCGCAGCTCCGTGCGAGCCAGGCCGACGCAGCGAGGGTGGCGAGCCCAACGCCGCGTCACCTCTTGCCTGTTAGCGACTTCCTGTCTTCTCGCCATGCAGAGGAGTCTCGAGGGCGGTCGTTCGCGTAACGAGCCCGGCGTGGTTACCCACCATGGGTAAAATCGCCGGTAACACAACTTGCATGGCCCCAAAGCGAATCCGTCCGTCCCCGGAGCGCCGCTCATGCCCCAGTGCGAACTGCCGCAGGGTTTTCCGCCACGTCTGCTGAGAGAGCCCGAGTTCGTGGAAGCCTGCCGCGCCCGCGACTTCTCCACGATCTTCAAGACGGCGAAGCGGGCCGGGCTCTACCCCTCGCTCATCGCCCGCCGCGTCGAGCTCACACCGAGCGCGGTCGGCGAGGTGATCAAAGGGCAGCGCGAGGTGAAGGACATCCGCGTCATCGAGCGAGTGGCCGACGGGCTGCGCATCCCGGGCCACATGCTCGGGCTCGCCCGCCGGGCGTGGGAAACCTGCGGTGACCAGGGCTTCTCGGCCGCGCCCACCGAAGCCGGCACGGCAGCGGCAGACGGCTTTCCGGACCTCCCCGGCATGGACGGTCCGGGCGATGAGGTCACCGACCCGGAGTTCGTCGCAGCGCTCATCGAGAGCCAGTTGCCCCAGCACTACAAGGGGGCGAACTACTTCGGGGCCCGTTGCAGCATCCCACCCGTCGTGCAGCAGGTGCAGAGCATCACGCGGCTGCTGGAGACCGCCACCGGAACGTCTCGGCAGTCACTCCTGCGCGTCGGCGGCCGGGCAGCCGAGTTCATCGGGTGGCTCTACCAGGATCTCGGAGATTTCCAGCGGGCCGCCCTGTGGTCCGACCGCTCGATGGAATGGGCCCAAGAGGCCGCGGACGACCACATGCAGTCGTACATCCTCTTCCGCAAGAGCCACCAGGCGGCCGCCAGGGCCAGCGCGGAGAAGACTGTGGGACTGGCCAGAGCAGCCCAGCGACTACCGGACCTCACGCCTCAGATCACGGCACTGGCCGCCCAGCAGGAAGCCCAGGGCTACGCCCTGATGCGCAACCCGAAGGCGGCGCTCGCCAAGTTCGACGAGGCGTACGCACTGGCCTCCGAGGCGCCCGAGGCCAACGCCGGATCGACCGTCGACACGTCCTACTGCACCCCGACGTACATTGAGATACAGCGCGCCAACTGCTGGATCGATCTCGGTGATCCGCGGCGCGCGATCGAGCTCTTCGAGCGGGAGCTGGAGGAGCTTCCCAAGGTCTACCGCAACGACCGCGGGGTCTACCTGGCACGGCTCGCCCGCGCGTACGTTACGGCCCGCGAGCCGGATAGCGGGGCCGAGGCTGCGCTCAAGGCACTCGGAATCGTCAGGCAGACACGGTCGGCCCGAACGTTCGCCGAACTCTCCACGCTCGCGAGCGCCATGGAATCCCAGCGCAGCCTGCCAACGGTGGCGACGTTTATCGAGCAGTTCGAGACCATTCGTGATCGGTTTGTGGCATGACGCGCTCAGATTTGGTGAGAGATCCTGAAGTCATGGACGAACTGATCACGCAAGCCACCACCGGCGACGAGCGCCGTCGCGGCCGAACCGTCGCGGTCCTCCCCGTGGGCAGCTTCGAACAGCACGGCGACCACTTGCCGTTGATCACCGACACGGCCATCGCCTGCCTGATCGCCCGCCGCCTGGCCGATGACCACGACCTGTTTCTCCTGCCGCCGATCACGATCTCCTGCTCCCACGAGCACGCCCCCATGGCGGGCACCGTCAGCATCAGCGCCGCGACCCTGTACTCGATGGTCAACGACATCTGGAGATCACTCGAAGCCTCCGGCCACTCCGGACTGATCATCGTCAACGGCCACGGCGGCAACTACGTCCTCTCGAACGTCGTCCAGGAGCTCAACGTCAACGGCCCCCGCGTGGCCCTGTTCCCCGTCAGCGAGGACCGCGCCCAGGCCCGAGCAGACGCCGAGCTGGAGAGCAGCGGGGCCGAGGACATGCACGGTGGAGAGTTCGAGGTCTCGCTCCTCCTCCACGGCGCGCCCCACCTCGTCCACGACGGTATAGACGCGGACGACCATTCGGCGCCCAAACGCCCGCACCTGCTCACGCTGGGCATGGCGGGCTACACGACCAACGGCATCATCGGCCAGCCGTCGCTGGCGACAGCCGCCAAGGGGAAAGCGCTCTTGGACAGCTTCTCCCGGTTGGCGAGCGCCCACCTGAATGTAATCAGCCAGAACTGAGCTGGTCACCCACCAGCAGGCGCGATCCCCGTCGGGCAGGACCTGCCGCCCGACGGGTTACTCAGCTTGACCCCCGTCCCCCCGATCCCGCAGTACCCCGCCGGTTTCTTGTCCAGGTACCGCCGGCGCCTTTACTCGGCGGGCAATTCGGCCTCGATGAGGTCGGCCGCCCGCCGGGTGCCGCCCTCGGTGGCCATCTCCCGCTGGACGGCCGTGAGGCGGCGTCCCACTTCCGGGTCGGCGACGAGCGCGAGCACCGCCGCCCGGAGGGTGGCGGCGTCCGCCTGCTCCATCGGGAGGTGGCGGGCCACGCCGAGCCTCTGGAGCATGTCCGCGTTGCCGAACTGGTCGACGGCCTGCGGGACGGCCACCATGGGAGTGGCGGTGGCCAGGCCCTCCTGGCTGCCTCCCGCGCCGGCGTGCGTGATGAAGGCGTCGGCCTTTCTCAGGATCGCCAATTGCGGCACCCAGTGGTGCACTTCGACGTTCCCGGGGAGCACCCCGAGCTCGTCGGCGGTGACGTGCTTACCCACCTGGAGCACGACGTGCCAGCCCGGCAGGTCGCCGAACGCCTTGACGCACTCGCGGTAGAAACCGGGCTGCTTGGTGAAGGACGAGCCGAGCGAGACGAGCAGCACGCGCTCGGCGTCCGCGGGCCGCTCCCAGTCGCCGTGCGCCGTGCGGTCGCCCTGGCAGGCGCCGACGAAGGAGTGGATGTTCTCGTCGATCCGGTCGGCATGCGGCTGCAGGGCCTTGGGGATGAGCACGATCGACCGGCCGGGGCGGCCGACGAACGGGTCAGGGTGCTGCGTGATCCCGTTCTCCGTGAGCCAGTTGGTGAACTTCTCGTAGTACGCCCTGCCGCGCTCGGTCGCCTTGGGCTCTGCCCACGCCGGCTCGGCGACCTCCTTCTCGTACCCCTCCCACGCGACGAGGTTCGGCGAGAGGGAGACCGCGGGCACACCCCAGCGGTGGGCGAGGACGCGTGCCGGGTACGAGGTGATGTCGTGCAGTACGAGGTCCGGCTCGTCCCCTCGGTACGCCTCGACGAGCTGCGGCAGCGCCTGGATCGCGTCGTCCAGGAACGGCTCGACGTTGTCGAGGAGCGTGGTCCCCCACGCCGACGGGTCGCTGTCGGGCGACGGCAGCGTCGTGCGGTAGGGGACCGGCTCGGCACCGGTCTCGGCGATCTCCTTCTCCAGGCGGGGAGGAATCGCGTACGTGACGCGGTGTCCTCGGGCGACGAGCTCCCGGATCACTTCGAGACTCGGGTTCACATGCCCATGGGCGGCGATGGAGAACATGGCGATATGGGCGCGCTTGCCTTGCTTTTGGGTCGTCACGTCTCCCAAGCTAAGCGAGACGAGACGTCTCGTTCAACTTCTTTTCGGGCCGCTACGCGATCAGCCTTCGGCGGGCGCCACGCCGATCGGGCAGCTCACGCCCGTCCCGCCGATCCCGCAGTACCCCGCCGGGTTCTTGTCCAGGTACTGCTGGTGGGAGATCCCGGGCGGGTATATCGAGCGAGGGGAATCGCCTCTGACCGCCTGCCGACGAGAAGTCGAGGAGGGGTTGGGCATCACTCCCGGCATCGGCCCGCTGCTGTTCGTAGACTGGGCCCCAAGCGAGGCCGAGGGCGACAAGGTCCTGTACGCGTTCGATGTTGGGCAGCTGCACCCGAACGAGCTGGACGGGATCAAGCTCGCGCCCGACGAGCTGCTAGCCGCCGAGTTTCATCCCGCAGACGACCTCGATGAGCTGCTGATCCCTCGACTCGCACACCGCGTGAAGGCAGCGATCACATCGCGGTCCCAGTCTCACCCTCAGTACCTGGAGCACGGGCGTTCCCCAGCAAGTACCTGATGCTGCTGGAAGCAGTACGCGGGTGCGCCCCGGCCCCACGAGGGTCGGGGCGCACCCGTTAAGACCAACTCAGGCTAAGGCTGAGTAGCGGCGGGACTCAGAGTGCCTGGACGACCTGCTTGCGGATGCGCTGGAACGCATGCCGTCGGAGACTGGTGGTGTACGCCTTTGCACGTGCGGATGCGATCGCGTTCAAGGTGTCGGTCTACGGTGCAGCCGCCATGCTTTCTCTGGCAAGGAGCAGCAGGCCATGACTATTCACGTTTGTGAAGGTGTGACCCATGAAGTGCGGGGAGGACTCGCGTTCCGATGCTGAAATCCTTTGAGCGTCGCCGACGGCACCATGCCCGCCTTCCGGATGAGCCTTGCCTCAGTGACGGTGACGAGACCTTTATTCGCAGAGTCGTGACGGCGTTCATGACCCGCCACGGTGTGCCGGGCGCCTCTGTGGCGCTCACCGAGCAGGGCCGTCTGGTCTACGTCAGAGGATTCGGCGTGACGGATCCGGCGACGAACACACCCGTCACTCCTGGCCATCTCTTCCGCATCGCCAGCGTCTCCAAGCCCATTACGGCCGTCACTGTCTTCCGGTTGATCGAGCTGGGGCAACTCCGCCTCAGCGACCTCGTTTTCGGTTCGTCCGGCATCCTGGGCACCAGGTTCGGCGCACAGCCCTACCATCCAGGTATCGACCAGATCACGGTGCAGCACCTCCTGGAACACACCAGCGGCTGGGCCGGGTCGCAAGACCCGATGTTCGAGTACCTCGAACTGAGCCAACGGCAGCTGATCGACCGAACGCTGGACGATGAACCCCTCACGCACACCCCAGGCTCAACGTTCGAGTACCTCAACTTCGGGTACTGCCTGCTGGGCCGGATCATCGAAGTATTGACCGGACTCCCCTACGAAGACGCCGTACGCAAGTACGTTCTTATCCCCTGCGGTATCACCGAGATGTACCTAGCAGGCGACACTCTGGCCGACCGCCGCAACAACGAGGTCGTTTACCTGCAGCAGGGTGCGCTCAGCCCGTACAGCATCCGCATCTCCCGCATGGACTCCCATGGCGGCTGGATCGCGTCCCCCACCGAACTGATGCGCTTCCTGGTGCGCGTGGACGGCTTCCCCACCAAGCCGGACCTGCTGTCGCCGGGCTCCATCACAACCATGTGCACACCGTCGACTGCAGTCGGCGCCGGTGGTTACGCCAAAGGATGGGCTACCAACGCGGTTGGAAATCGGTGGCACGCCGGTGATGTTCCAGGCACGGCATCGATCATGGTCCGCACCAGCGGTGAAAAAGGATGGGCCGTGCTGGTCAACTCACGCAACGATGCAGAACTCGACACGATGCGCATCGACCTCGACAACCTCATGTGGACAATTGTCAACCATATTTCCAACTGGCCCCCAGTCGATCTCTTTTGAAGTCGTCCTCAGGATCCGCCGCCTTAGCTAAGAGCCTGATTTCGATCCTGGCATCCACGAGATGGAGCGTCTTCACCTCAGCGCCAGTTCGTGCTCTGCGCTGGTCGCCGAGGTGGGCCGGCGGTTCGGCCAGCGGCACGTCGTTCGCAAATCCGGTACTCGCGCTTCGACGTGGGCTGCAACCCGCCGGACGTGGGTCAGCGCATGAAGCGACACGAGGGTCGATCGTCAGACATGCCGACGGACACCAATCCCGGCCGCGGCTCGTTGATAGTGCCATCATTCTGGTAACGCTGTCATGGCTCACTGAGGAGGTCGATCGTGGCGATCTACGGTGCTTACTTTGCTTCCCTTGGCACTCCGGGCGGTTCGGGAGGGACGTCGAATTCCATTTCGTGGCTCTTCGGTCAGCCCGTGAACATCTCAGCCCAAGCTGCGGTCGGTGGTATCGGAGGAACCGGCCTGATCGGAGAGGTTGGCTTCTCCAGCTGCGTGCAGGGGGGCACATTCAAGCCGATTGGCGGTGAGGGCTATGGGACCTGGGACCACGTCATCTTCCTCGACAATGTTACCGAGGTCGATATCTCCGCCCGATCCTGGGACGGGTGGGTGACCGGTACCGCGGTCGCCAACGCATGGGACGTTCCGATCCAGGGGAATTTCCAAATCTAGTGGGTACTTGGAGTAAGAGAATGATGCAAGAAACGGCGCGTCACGTCGTACTCGTGCGAAATGGCGCTGGAAACCTCATTCACACACATGAAGTCATCTATTTCGCAGGTGCCGAGGGGCTAACCGAGGAAAAGCTACTTGCCAAAGCAGTCGCGGCGGCGGAAAGGGCGCATCCGCCCACCGAGCGACTCGTCGCCACACTCTCCTCACCGGATGAGCTAGCGCGCCTTCGGCATGAAGCCGTGCGTCTCGGACGCCGAGAGCCCTAGCGTCCCTCGACCGACCACCCTCGCCGAAGCGGAGGGGTACAGGGACAACACGACGAATAGATTGACCAGTGTGGACGTGGCGAGCCCGCCCAAGATCATGGACGCCGTCCAGGAGGCTCCGGTCCGCACCGAAACAGAAGATTGGCATCATTCGCTAGGACGGGTTCAAGGGCGTCGACTAGCGCTGCTAGTAACTGTCAGACCCGTTAAGCAGCGGCCGGCACGGAGCCCTTCTCCTCCACGCCATCAGCGCTGGCCGCGTCCAGGTTGATGCTCTTGGCGCCGTTGTACGCGTCACGGTCGAGGATTCCCTCACGCGCGGCCACGAGCAATCGTAGCGGTGTGCAGGTGACGCCAGCGCGGCGTTCCGTAGCGTCGCTTGAACCATAGGGAACAGCGACGGACTCGTGCCGGCCGGGAAGCTGGCAGCTACTTCTCCGTTACCTCAGGCGCCTGGGCGACGCCTACGGGGCAGGAGACGCCCGTCCCGCCCAGCCCGCAGTAGCCGTTAATGTTGCGCGAGAGGTACTGCTGGTGGTACGGCTCCGCGGCGAAGAACGGACCCGCCGGGAGGATCTCCGTGGTGATCGTGCCGTGGCCCGCGCCCTGGAGGACGGACTGGTAGGCGTGGCGCGAGGATTCGGCGGCGGACTGCTGGGCGGGGGAGTGGGTGTGGATCGCGGAACGGTACTGCGTGCCGCGGTCGTTGCCCTGGCGGAAGCCCTGCGTCGGGTTGTGGGACTCCCAGAAGAGCTTCAGCAGGGATTCGTAGGAGACCACGGCCGGGTCGAAGACCACGCGGACCACCTCCGTGTGGCCCGTGAGACCGCTGCACACCTCTTCGTACGTGGGGTTCGGCGTGTGGCCGCCCTGGTAGCCGACCAGCGTCGTCCACACGCCCGGCGCCTGCCAGAAGATGCGCTCGGCGCCCCAGAAGCAGCCCAGCGCGAAGTCCGCCACGG
The DNA here is from genome assembly GCF_053594975.1 of Streptomyces sp. NPDC002537. Lineage (NCBI taxonomy): Bacteria > Bacillati > Actinomycetota > Actinomycetes > Kitasatosporales > Streptomycetaceae > Streptomyces > Streptomyces sp. NPDC002537. The sequence continues at coordinate 198,533 of NZ_JBSFWT010000002.1, read as the reverse complement.
CCAGTCCTTCGGGGTAGGGCGCCGCCAGCGGCGTGCCCAGCACCGTGTGGCGCTCCGGGAGGGAGAATTCCGGCTCCGGACGGCCCTTGAGGGCCTCCTCCGGCGTCGGCAGACGGGTTTCGTGGCGCGAGAACAGCATGGTGGCGGCTCCAAGGGACGTGGCGTCCTCAGTGCAACGCGCGGACGGCCGGGCCGATTCCCGCGTCAGTGGCCCGGACCGCCCGTCCCTCCGCCGCCGGTGCCCCGCGTCAGCCCGCCCTGCCCGACCGCTCCCACCCGGCCACGGCCACCGCCCGGAACGCCGCGTACGCCGCCACCGGGTCCGCCTCGTACGTCCACGGCACCGCCCCGATGTGCCCGTCGACCGCCCGCAGCTGCTCCATCGCCTCCGGATAGCGCTTCGCCTGGACCAGGAACCACAGCAGCAGATGGCGCACGTGCGGCAGCACGGGGTGGTCGGCGGGCGCCCCGGCCACCGCGAACTGCGCGGCCTCGATCGCCTGCGACACCACGGCGCCGCGGTACAGATCGCTCAGGATCACGTCCGGCAGGTGATCGTGGACGGCGAAGAGCGGCAGCGCGGGCAGCAGGCTGCCGCGCGGCGCCGAGGCGGCCGCGCGCCGCGCGAAGGCGTCGGACTGCTCCTTCGAACCGTGCCACTTCGCGCTCCAGTAGCGCAGCGCGGCCAGGTGCGCCCCCATGTGGTGCGGGGCGCGGGCGGTGACCGTCTCCCAGACGGACTGGAACTCCGCCTCGCTCGCCCCCAGCGCCCGCGCGACCCCCAGCTGGACGATGTACGGCACGGGGTCGCCCGGCGCCAGCAGCGCCGCCTCCCCGCACACCGTGCGGGCCTCCTCCAGGATCATCCGGTAGTCCTGCGAGGACGGGTCGCGCAGCGCCTGCTGGACCAGGAACTCCGCCTGCACCGCCGCGCCGCCCGCGTCCTTCGGCGCCACGACGCGCCAGTGCCGCAGCCACATCCCGCCGGTGCCCGGCGTCTGCGCCAGCTCCTGGGACGCCGCGCCCGCCAGCGTCTGCACGCGCTGCCAGCGCAGCTCGGCGTCGGCCTTGGCGTCCGTGCGGGCCAGCAGCTCGGCGGCGGGCTTCCAGTCCTGGGTGCGGCGCGCCTCCTCGACGGCCGCCAGCAGCTCCGGGTCGGGGCCGGGCAGCCGTACGTCCAGCCGCTCGGCGGGCACCAGGCCGTACGCCCCGGCCGGGTCGACCGCGGCCTGGTGCCCCTGGAGCATGTCCTGCCCGGCGCGCCTCCGGCGTATCGCGGGGACGACCAGGACGCCGCAGACCACGACGATGGCGAACAGGATGAGCAGATACTCCATGGGTTTTCCTGACGGGGACGAGAAGCGGGACGAGAAGCGGGACGAGAACGGGACGCGGAACGGAGTCTTCCGGAAATGTCGCCGGAAGTGGCCTTCGGAGTGACAACGCCGCAACCCTGGAAATCGTTCATACTCCGGTTACAAATGACATGAGCGTTCCCGTGTACCGGGTACTACTCTCAGGTGAATGAGCGACCAGCACTCTTTCGAAACTCTCGCCATCCACGCAGGTCAGGAGGCGGACCCGCTGACCGGGGCCGTGGTTCCGCCCATCTACCAAGTCTCCACCTACAAGCAGGACGGCGTCGGCGGCCTGCGAAACGGCTACGAGTACAGCCGCAGTGGCAACCCCACGCGCACCGCGCTGGAAGAGAACCTGGCGGCGCTGGAAGGCGGTCGCCGCGGCCTCGCCTTCGCGTCGGGCCTGGCGGCGGAGGACTGCCTGCTGCGTACGCTCCTGTCTCCCGGTGACCACGTCGTCATCCCGAACGACGCCTACGGCGGCACGTTCCGCCTCTTCGCCAAGGTCGTGAGCCGCTGGGGCGTCGAGTGGTCGGTGGCCGACACCTCGGACCCGGCGTCCGTGCGGGCCGCGATCACGCCCCGCACGAAGGCGGTCTGGGTCGAGACCCCGTCCAACCCGCTGCTGGGCATCACCGACATCGCCGCCGTCGCCACCGTGGCCCACGAGGCCGGGGCGAAGCTGGTCGTCGACAACACCTTCGCCAGCCCCTACCTCCAGCAGCCGCTGTCGCTGGGCGCGGACGTCGTCGTCCACTCGACCACGAAGTACATGGGCGGCCACTCGGACGTCGTCGGCGGCGCGCTGATCACCGCCGACGCGACGCTGGCCGACGAACTCGCCTACCACCAGAACGCGATGGGCGCCGTGGCGGGCCCGTTCGACTCCTGGCTGACGCTGCGCGGCATCAAGACGCTCGCCGTCCGCATGGACCGCCACAGCGCCAACGCGGAGCGGGTCGCCGAGCTGCTGCTCTCGCACCCCAAGGTCACCAAGGTGTACTACCCGGGCCTGCCCGAGCACCGGCTGCACGAGGTCGCGGCCAAGCAGATGCGCTCCTTCGGCGGCATGGTGTCGTTCCGGGTCGAGGGCGGCGAGGCGGCGGCCGTCGAGGTCTGCAACCGCGCCGAGCTGTTCACCCTCGGGGAGTCCCTGGGCGGCGTCGAGTCGCTCATCGAGCACCCGGGCCGTATGACGCACGCGTCCGTGGCCGGCTCCGCCCTCGAGGTCCCCGCGGACCTCGTCCGCCTCTCGGTCGGCATCGAGTCGGTCGACGACCTGCTGGCCGACCTGACCCGCGCGCTGGGCTGACGTTTCCGCCGGGTTGCCCGGTGTCCCTCTCGGACTTCGTCCGGGGGACACCGGCAAGGCGCTTTCAGGTGGCGGACAGGCCGCGGTTGAACCCTTGGCCGTCACCCGGCGGCAGCCGCCCGTAACCACCACAGGGCCAGCGCCACCAGCATCAACAGCCCCGTCAGGCAACGGAGAACACGCCGCCGGCGCCGCACTCGCCGTCCCCGTTCCAGGGCCCGGCCGGCGAGACCGGCCGGCACCGCGCGGCGCGAGCGCTCCAGCAGCTGCCGGACCTCGTCCTCCGGCCGGTCACGCGGGCTCATGGCCCGCCACCGCGGCGACCGCGTGGGCGCACATGACCCGCACCCGCTCGGCGCCCAGCCCCAGCCAGGCGGCGACCTGTTGCTCGCCGACGCCTTCGTGCAGGCGCAGCACGAGCACCAGCCGTTCCCGCGGGGCGAGCTGTGCCAGGACACCGCCGCGGGCGCGGCGGTAGCGCCGGGCGGAGCGCGCGAAACGGGCCGCGAGCTCCCGGCGGGTGTGGTCGTAGGGATCCTCGCCGCGCACCCGGTCCCAGGACGCGTAGGTGTCGGCCAGGGCGGCCGTCAGCAGCCGCTCCGCGGCCTCGTGGCCCGTTCTTCCGGCGGCCTCCCCGGTGAGCAGTACGGCGGCGTGCAGCAGCCTGCCGCCCGCGCCCCCGACGAAGGACTCGAACTCCCGGGCGCGGCGCCGCTCCCGGGCCGCCCGTCGCTCTCGCACCGCGCCTCCGCGCTGCTGCCGTACGCGTTGTTGTCGTACGCGCTGCTGTCGTACGCACCAGGAGAGGGCAGGCGGCGGTGTTCGGTCAAGATGTCGTCAAGAACTCGGGGCCACCGGCAGGAGGGCGTCGGAGAGGGCGGAGTTGAAGCGGGTGAGCAGGGTGCAGAAGACGTTGCGCTCGTCCTCTGTCCAGCCCTCCGTGACCAGCGCCATCAGCTCGCGCCGCGAGGCGCGCACTTCTTCGAGACGGCCCTTGCCGCGGGGGGAGAGCTGGAGGACGACGGCACGGCCGTCCTCGGGGTGCGAGGTGCGCTTGACGAGGCCGGTGTCGACCAGCGGCGCCACCTGGCGGGTGACGGTCGAGGAGTCGATGCCCATGCCCGCGGCGAGCGCCTTGACGCCCATCGGGCCTTCCTGGTCGAGGCGGTTGAGCAGCAGATAGGCGGCGCGGTCCATGGAGTTGCGGACCTGGCCGACACCGCCGAGCCGGGTCTGTTCGGCGCGGCGGGCGAAGACGGCCACCTGGTGCTGGAGGGCGTCGAGGACGCCTGGGGCGAGGTCGGTCGTCATGTCCGAAGGGGTGGGCATGGCCTGGGGCTCACTTCGTGCGGCGGGCAGGGAATCGCTGAGGATTGGGGGACAGAGTACGCGGCCGGAAAGGCTCCCGTACGGGCGCTGCGCAAACCGCTCGGTATGCGGTGTCATGCGTGTTCCCGTACGCCTCGCCGTACGCCGTGCCGGTATGCCCGGCTGTATCCGTCCTGTGCCGGTCGTCACGGGCGCGAGCTGCGAGACTGGGGGGTATGGCGGCACGGGTCGGCGACAGGGACGGCTTGGGGACTCCTCCCATGTCCGATGAATCCGCCCTGTCCGGGACGGTTCCGCCGATGTCCGGAAGCTCCCCGCCCGCCGTCTCCCTCGACGAGGTGCGGCACGCGCGGAAGACGCTCGCCGGGGTGTCCCGGACCACCGCGATGAAGGGCAGCCGCTTCCTGTCCGGGCTGGTCGGCACCCCTGTGCACCTGAAGTGCGAGAACCTCCAGCGCACCGGCTCCTTCAAGGTGCGGGGCGCCTATGTGCGCATCGCGGGGCTCTCCGAACGGGAGCGCGCGGCGGGCGTGGTGGCCGCCAGCGCGGGCAACCATGCGCAGGGCGTGGCACTGGCGGCCTCGCTCCTGGGCGTGCGCTCCACGGTGTTCATGCCGGAGAGTGCGCCCCTGCCGAAGGTCATCGCGACCCGGGAGTACGGCGCGGAGGTGCGTCTCCACGGGCAGATCGTGGACGAGGCGATGCGGGCCGCGCGGGACCATGCACGGGCGACCGGCGCGGTCCTCATCCATCCCTTCGACCACCCGGACGTCATCGCGGGCCAGGGCACGGTGGGGCTGGAGATCCTGGAGCAGTGCCCTGAGGTCCGTACGATCGTGGTGGGCATCGGCGGCGGCGGGCTCGCGGCGGGCATCGCGGTGGCGGTGAAGGCGCTGCGGCCCGATGTGCGGATCGTGGGGGTCCAGGCGGAGGGCGCGGCCGCCTATCCGCCCTCCCTGGCCGCCGGGCACCCGGTGTCGGTCGAGGCGCCGGTGACGATGGCGGACGGCATCAGGGTGGGACGCCCCGGCGAGGTGCCGTTCCGGATCGTCGCGGAGCTGGTCGACGAGGTCCGTACGGTCTCCGAGGACGCGCTGGCCGGCGCGCTGCTGCTCTGCCTGGAGCGGGCGAAGCTGCTGGTGGAGCCGGCCGGGGCGAGCCCGGTGGCGGCGCTGCTGGCCGCGCCCGGCTCGTTCGAGGGGCCGGTCGTCGCGGTGCTGTCGGGCGGCAATGTGGACCCGCTGCTGCTGCAGCGCGTCCTGCGGCACGGCATGGCGGCGGCGGGCCGCTATCTGTCGCTCCGGCTGCGGCTGACGGACCGGCCGGGCGCGCTGGCAGCGCTCCTGGAGGTGCTGTCGGCGGTCGACGCCAACATCCTCGACGTGCGGCACGTACGGACCGATCCACGGCTCGGACTCGCGGAAGCGGAAGTGGAGTTGCAACTGGAGACCAAGGGGCCGGAACACTGTGCCGAGGTGGGAGCGGCCCTGCGGGAAGCGGGATATCTGGTCATGGCCTGAGCCGGTATGGCCTGAACCGATGGGGAGGTTCATTCACAGGGCGGAACGACTGCGGCGAACGTAAAATCCTGTAATACGTCACCCAAACGGGGAGAACCTCCATGCCAGGCGCCATTTTTGCCGAGGGTCTGGTCAAGACCTTCGGCGATGTCAGGGCTCTGGACGGCGTCGATCTCGACGTACCGGAAGGAACCGTTCTAGGCCTGCTCGGCCCCAACGGCGCAGGCAAGACCACCGCCGTGCGCGTGCTCACCACACTCCTCAAACCCGACCGGGGAACGGCCGTGGTGGCGGGCATCGATGTGCTGAAGAAACCCCACGAGGTCCGTCGCGTCATCGGCCTCTCCGGCCAATTCGCCGCCGTGGACGAATATCTGACGGGCCGTGAGAATCTGCGGATGGTCGGCCAGCTCTACCAGATGAGCGCGCGTGACGCCAAGGCGCGGGCGGGCGAGCTGCTGGAGCGCTTCAACCTCGGCGATGCCGCGGACCGCATCGCCAAGACCTACTCCGGCGGCATGCGGCGCCGCCTCGACCTCGCGGCGGCCCTGGTCGTCAGCCCGCCCGTGATGTTCATGGACGAGCCCACCACCGGCCTCGACCCCCGCAACCGCCAGCAGCTCTGGGAGGTCATCCAGGAACTCGTCGCGGGCGGCACCACCCTGCTGCTCACCACGCAGTACCTGGAGGAGGCCGACCACCTCGCGCACGACATCGCGGTGGTCGACCACGGCCGGGTCATCGCGCGCGGCACCTCCGACCAGCTCAAGGCCCGCACGGGCGGCGAGCGTGTCGAGGTCGTCGTGCACGCGCCCGAGCACATCTCCGTCGCCGACGAGGTCCTGCGCGGTTTCGGCAAGGGCGACTCCAAGATCGAGGAACACACCCGCAAGGTCACCGTCCCGGTCTCCGGCGGCGCCAAGCTGCTCGCCGAGGTCATCAGAGAACTCGACGCGCGCGGCATCGAGATCGACGACATCGGGCTGCGCCGGCCCACCCTGGACGACGTCTTCATCTCGCTCACCGGCCACGCCGCGGAGGCGGAGACGGACGAGGAGGCAGGGGCGGACGGGGAGCCGGAGGGGGACGGCGGACCGGAGGCGGACGGGCAGGGGCCGGACGGAGCGGGGGCCGACCCGGCACAGGACCCGTCGCGGGATCCGTTGCGGGACCCGGTACAGGATCCGGTACAGGATCCGGCGCAGGAGAGGAAGGAGGCGGCCTCGTGAGCACCGTCAGCGGCGCCGCTGCCAGGACCGCGACGCCCAGGGTCTACGGCGGCGTCGGCCAGTCCGTGCGCGACTCCCTGGTCGTCGCCAAGCGGAACCTGATCCGGATGGCGCGGATTCCCGAAGTGGTGATCTTCGGGCTGATCCAGCCGATCATGTTCGTGGTGCTGTTCAGCTATGTCTTCGGCGGCTCGATCGCCGTGGGCGGCAACACCGACCCCTCGGCCTACCGGCAGTTCCTGATGGCGGGCATCTTCGCGCAGACCGTCACCTTCGCCACGGCGGGCGCGGGCGCGGGCATCGCCGACGACATGCACAAGGGCCTCATCGACCGCTTCCGGTCGCTGCCGATGGCACGCGGGGCCGTGCTCACCGGCCGTACCCTCGCCGACCTGGTGCAGACCGCGCTGACCCTGGTGGTGCTGGCGGTCGTCGCGGTGATCGTGGGCTGGCGGACGCACGCGGGCATCCCCAAGGCGGTGGCGGGCTTCGCCCTGCTGCTCCTGCTCGGCTACGCCTTCTCCTGGATCGGCGCCCTGATCGGGCTGTCCGTGCGCACCCCGGAGGCAGCCACCTCGGGCGGGCTGATCTGGCTCTTCCCGCTGACCTTCATCTCGAACGCGTTCGTGCCGTCCGACAACATGCCGACGGTGCTGCGCAACATCGCCGAGTGGAACCCCTTCAGCGCGACCGTGCAGGCGGCCCGGCGGCTGTTCGGCAATCTGCCGGACGGCTATCCGGTGCCCGCCGCCTGGCCGATGCAGCACCCGGTGTGGGCCTCGCTGATCTGGTCGGTGGTGATCATCGTGGTCTTCCGGACGCTGTCGGTGCGGAAGTACCGGTCGGCCACGGCCTGACCCCGCGCCGTCGCATGCGAGGAGCCCCGGACTTGCACGGGTCCGGGGCTCCTCGAAGCGCGGTGCGCGGCCGGCTCAGCCCTGGTACGGCTGGGCGTCCAGGATGCGGACCTTGGCCTTGCGGCCGTTCGGCAGCTCGTACTCCGCGTCGGCGCCGATCTTCTTGCCGTTGACGCCGGTGCCCAGCGGGGACTGCGGGGAGTAGGTCTCGATGTCCGAGCTCGCGTACTCCCGGGAGGCCAGCAGGAACTCCAGGGTGTCGTCCGGGTCGCCGTCGAAGGCGATGGTGACGATCATGCCCGGGGCCACCATGCCGTCCGCGGCGGGAGCCTCGCCGACCTTGGCGTTCTCCAGCAGCTGGGTGAGCTGGCGCACACGGAGCTCCTGCTTGCCCTGCTCCTCCTTGGCCGCGTGGTAACCACCGTTCTCTCGCAGGTCACCCTCCTCGCGGGCCGCCGCGATCTTCATCGCGATCTCGGTGCGAGCGGGACCAGACAGGTACTCCAGCTCGGCCTTGAGCTGGTCGTACGCCTCCTGAGTCAGCCAGGTGACGTTGTCGCTGGTCTGGGTCACAGGTGCTCCTCGTCGGTACTGGGGAAAAACTTGGGGATACATCGGGGATACAAATGAACGCCCTACTCAGAAGGGTGCGCCTTCAAAGGTGGGCGAAACCACGAGCCTAACAATTAGGTCCGTGAACGGGGAAGAAGGAACGGGGAGAAACCGCGCAAGAAACGCGTCAGTGCAGGTCAGCCCCGGGACGTGGTGGTGCAGCCCTCAAGCTTGGTGGCGAAGGCGTACTGGGTGGTGCGGAACGTCACCAGCTCGGTGAAGTGCGCCTCGCGGCGGTCCAGCGTGACGTCCACCCGGCCGACCTCGGAACCGTCGCGGCCCAGCGAGCGCAGGGTGCAGACGCCCGTGTCGGCCTTGTTCTTGCGGACCTCCAGCACCGCCTGCACGGTGGTGTCCGACGTCGGCTTGAAGCGGGTCAGCTCGGCGCTGACATCCGTCTTGGTGAGGTAGTGCACACCGAACCAGACGAGCAGGCCGGCCAGCGCGGTGCCCAGCACCGTGGCGACGATCTTGAGCTGGCGATCCGCGCGCTGGTCCGCCGACCGGCCGTAACGACCGTCGGGCAGCTCCTCGCGTGCCGCAGCCATGATCTTCCTCCCGGTCGGGGACCGGTCCCGTCGACCGGAATGAAACGTCTCCCGCTTCGGTCACTATAGGAGGCGCCCCGGAACACCGATAAGACGGGCCATGACCAGTGACTGAGGATCGAGCCTTGACTGAGCAGCTGCGACTGATGGCGGTGCATGCCCACCCCGACGACGAGTCGAGCAAGGGCGCGGCCACGATGGCCAAATATGTGTCCGAGGGGGTGGACGTGCTGGTCGCGACCTGCACGGGCGGTGAGCGCGGCTCCATCCTCAACCCCAAGCTCCAGGGCGACCCCTACATCGAGGAGCACATCCACGAGGTGCGCGCCAAGGAGATGGCGGAGGCACGCGACATCCTCGGGGTGCGGCAGGAGTGGCTGGGCTTCGTGGACTCCGGGCTGCCCGAGGGCGACCCGCTGCCGCCGCTGCCCGAGGGCTGCTTCGCGCTCCAGGACGTCGACGAGGCGGCCGGCCGGCTGGTGAAGCTCATCCGCGAGTTCCGCCCGCACGTGGTCACCACGTACGACGAGAACGGCGGATACCCGCACCCCGACCACATCATGACCCACAAGATCACGATGGTGGCCTTCGAGGCGGCCGGCGACCCGGAGCGCTACCCCGAGGCGGGCGAGCCCTGGCAGCCGCTCAAGCTCTACTACAACCAGGGCTTCAACCGCCCGCGCACCCTCGCCCTCCACGAGGCGCTGCTCGCCCGCGGTATGGAGTCCCCGTACGCGGAGTGGCTGGAGCGCTGGCAGACGATGGGCCGCGAGCGCACCCTCACCACCTATGTGCCCTGCGGTGACTTCTTCGAGATCCGCGACAAGGCGCTGATCGCGCACGCCACCCAGATCGACCCCGACGGCGGCTGGTTCCGGGTGCCGCTGGACCTTCAGCGCGAGGTCTGGCCGACCGAGGAGTACGAGCTGGCGAAGTCTCTCGTCGGCACGACCCTCCCCGAGGACGACCTCTTCGCGGGCATCCGCAACAATTGACCCCATGATGAGCGCGACTGCGACCCTCGCCGCCACCCACCTCGTGCCGCTCGCCGCCGATGACCTTGACAAGAACAAGGTCACGCCGGGCGTCCTCGGCTTCATCGTCTTCGCTCTGCTCGGCGCCGCCGTCTGGATGCTGATGAAGAGCATGAACAAGCACATGAGGAAGGTCTCCTTCGAGGAGCTCCCGGAGGGTGCGGCGATGTCCGCCGCCACGGCCTCCGCTCCGGCCGCCACCCCGGCCGGGGCCACCGGCGCCGCCGCGCCCGGCGGCAAGGGCGGCGGCAAGGGCAGCGGCACCACGAAGGGCTGACGGTCAGCTGTCACGGGACAGCACCGCCATCACCTCACGGGCCCGGCGGCCCGGCACCATGCCGAGCCGCCATGCCTGCCATCCCGCTTCCGGCTCGACGCCCCGCTCCAGCAGCAGCGCGAAGGTCTCCGCGCAGTCCTCCAGGACCGGATCCATCGCCCAGTCGGCGGCCCGCAGCTCCCGCAGCAGCCCGGCCAGCTCCTCCCGCGCCACCGCGGAACCCACCACCGAGCCGCCCGCCGAGGCGAACGGCAGCAGCGTGCAGCGGAGGAACCGCGCCCACGCCGCGCCCCGCCGGTCGCCGTAACCGGCGAACAGCCGCTCCGCCTCGTCCACCAGCTCCAGCGCGGACGCGGCCCGCCCGTTGCCGCCGTCGACGACGGCCAGCTCCACACACGACCACGCCTCCCCGTGCGCCACGCCCAGCCGGTGGAAGTCCGTCCGCGCCTCCTGGAGCAACTGCCGGGCGAAACGGCTGTTGCGCAGGCTGCCCGTCTGCGCCGCCCGCTGATCACGGGTGACCCGGGCCGCGTGATGCCGGGCACAGGCCAGCCCGTACGCGTCCCTCATCCGGTTGAACATGGTGCGCGCCCGCTCCAGCGCCCGCAGCGCCGCCCCCCGGTCACCGCTCTCCTCCAGCGCCTGCCCCAGGTAGTACAGCGACCAGGCCTCGCCGCGGGCGTCCTCGTTCTCCCGGTGCCGGGAGACCGCGTGGCGCAGCTGCTCCGCCGCCGGGCCCGCGTCACCGGCCACCAGCCGGGCCCGTGCCAGCTGGGTCAGCGCCCAGGCCGCGCCCCGGCCGTCCTGTGTGCGCCCGTACAGCTCCTGGGCCTCGCGCAGATCCTCCTCCGCCTGCTCGACCCGGCCCATCTGCAGCCGCACCTGGCCCAGCTGGAAGTGCGCCCACGCCTGCCCGTGCAGACTCTCGCTCTCCCGGTGCAGCTCCAGCGACTCGGTCAGCAGCTCCAGCGCCTCCGCTATGCCTCCGCGGTCCCGCTCCACCGCGGCCAGCGAATGCAGCGTCCAGGCCCGGTCGCCGGCCAGCTCACGGGCGCCCTGCAGGGCCAGCGCCTCCCGCAGTCTGTCCGCCGCCTCCCGGAGATTGCCCTGATGCTGGAGGGTCACCCCCAGATCGCGCAGCGCACGGGCGGCACCCGGGGGATGGTGGGCGTCGAAATACAGATCCACGACCGACGACAGCGTCGTACGGGACGTGTCCAGCTCACCCAGGTGGCGGGCCGCGATCCCGGTGCGCCACTGCACCGAGCGCGACAGCAGCCCCCGGTCGGCGGCCTGGGTCAGCTCGCTCAGCTCCCCCAGCCGGTAGAGATCGCCGCGCAGCAGGCAGTAGTCGCACAGCGCGCCCAGCAGGTGCAGCACCACCGACTGGTCGACGTCCTCGGTGTGCCGCAGCGCCGCCGTGATGAAGCTCGACTCGTCGTCCAGCCAACTCAGCGCCGCGTCCAGCGAGGTGAAGCCGTGACCGCCCGCCGCCCCGCTGACGAACGCGCCGGCACGCGTCGAGGTCTTCCCGTCCACCATCCTGATCACGGAGTCCGCCAGCTCCGCGTAGCTGCGGATCAGCCGCTCCTGCGCCGCGCCCCGCTCGCCCGGCGACTCCTCCTCCAGCAGCCGCTCGTGCGCGAACGCCCGCACCAGGTCGTGCATCCGGTACCGCCCGGAGCGGACCCGCTCGATCAGGCCCGTGCGGGCCAGCGCCGTGAGCTCGCGCCCGGCCTCCCGCTCGTCCCGCGCCAGCAGCGCCGCCGCGGCGGCCGCGCCCAGCGAGGCCCGGCCCGCCAGCGCCATCCGGCGCAGCAGCTCGCGGGCGCCGTCGCTCTGGTCGATGTAGCGCAGCCACAGCGCCCGCTGCACCGGGTCGTCCTGCCCGGACGCCGCCAGCTCCGCGGCCAGCAGGTGCGGGGCGCGCTCGCCCAGCGAGGAGCCCGCCACCCGCAGGGCCAGCGGCAGCCCGCCGCACAGCTCCCGCACCTGGGCCAGCCCCTTCTCGTCGTACGGCTCCGGCCGCGGCTCCCCGGCGGCCGCCCGCAGCAACTCCTCGGCGCCTGCCTCGTCCAGCGGCCCGACCGGCAGCTCGTGCACCCACGCCGCCAGCTCCGGCGGCAGCTCCAGCGGGCAGCGCGCCGTGACCAGGACGAGGCTCTCGGACCGCTGGGGGACCAGCGCGGCGACCTGCTCCGCGTCCGACGCGTCGTCCAGCACCACCGTCACCGGCAGCCCCGTCAGATGCCGGTGGTACAGATCCGAGAGCCGCGTGAGGTGCTGCTCCCGCGAGGACCGCTCCCGGAACAGCAGTTGATCACGCGGCGCGCCCAGCCGGTTGAGCAGGTGCAGCAGCGCGTCCCGGGTGGGCAACGGCGGCTCTCCGGACTCCCCGCGCAGATCCACCACGCACGCGCCGCGGAACTGGTCGCGCAGATGGTGCGCCGCCCGGACCGCGAGCGCGGAGCGGCCCGAGCCCGCCGGCCCGTGCAGCACCACCACCGTCGGCTTGGTCTCGATGCTCGCCCGCCCCTGCTGCACCCACTGGGCGATCCGCGCGAGGTGCTCACGGCGGCCCGCGAACGTGCCCACCACTTCCGGGAGATGGTCGAAGGACTGCTCCAGCGCGGTGCGCCGCCGGGCCTCCGCACCGCGGTCCACCCCGAGCGACGCCGAGGCCCGCGCCGGGCCGTCCGTACCCGCCGGGCGGCTCCCGCCGTTGACGCGCGTCGCCGCGGACAGCATCCGCTGCTGGTCCAGGAACGGCCGGATGCCCCGCACCTCGACCGCCGTCAGCCACGCCAGCCGCAACTGCTGTGCGCCGCCCGGCTGTCCGCGCAGCCCGGCCCGCCGGTGCGCGGCGGGCCAGTGCCCGGCCGTGAGCCTGGCGACCGCCGCCGCCGAACCGGCCACGGCCGCGCCGGCCCCCGCGCCCAGCGCCGTGCCCACCGACGTGCCGCAGCCGAGATCCGTACCGGCCGCCGTCACCGCCGCGACCGCCGCGACCAGCGCCGGGGTCGTCAGCGCCGACCGGGTGAGCCGGGTCGTCAGCGGCCGCCAGGCGGCCTCCTCCTCGTCCAGCGCGCAGACATACGCCTCGTACTCCTCGGCGGCCCCGGACGCTATCGCCTCCAACTCCGTGCGCCCCCGGCGCAGTAGCGCCGCGCCATCCGTCAGCCCACCCGAACGGCGGACCTCCTCCTCCACCATCCGACCCAGAAGACCTTCGATCTCCGTACGGTGACTGTTTCTCAGTACGCTCGGCACTTCCGCCACGGCTTCCCCCTCACCAGCGATTGCCCTGTGCCTCAAGTGCTCAGAGCCTCAAGTGTTCCGGCTCGAATGCGATTCCGGCAGCCCTGTGGATAACTCGTCTGTGGATAACCCGACATCGGGCCCGCGTGATGCGCCGAGAGCCGGTGCGTCGGACGTACGGCTGTGAATGAGGTGCGTGCGCTGCCGGAGCGGCACGGGCACATCGTGCAGGAGGCCGACGGCGGTGACGACCACGGCGAGGACCTGCACGTCACCTTCGCGCAGGACGGCCGGCGAACAGCAGATTCCATAGCCGTGCAGGTCAAGGGTGGGGTCTCGATGCGTACCGGTAGTCGAGTTCGCTCCGGACGACATCGTCAAGCTCTCCGCTTCGACCCCATCCCGATGATCGGCGGTGTCATCCTCGACGGCGCGGAAGCACACTGCTCATGGGGTGCTTCAAATCCACGGAGTGGTGGCGTCGACCGGTCGGGCGGAGCGGTCAGACGGCTCCCAGGTCGACGGTGACGGAGAAGGGCGCGGCAGCCTTGATCACGCCGGTGAACATCTCGCCGTCCCTGTAGGCCTTGGTGGCGGGGTCGAGAACGTAGGTGTAGACGATCGGGACACCGGTGGCGGCCTGTTCGATCCGCCAGTAGAAGGGGATGCCGGCCTTGGCGTACTGCTCCACCTTCACGATCCGGTCGGTGGTCTCCGAGCCGGGCGACACGACCTCGACGACCAGGAGCACATGTTCGGGGCGGGTGGGCGTGAGGTCGATGGTCTCCGCCCGGTAGACGACGACGTCCGGACGGCGGTTGGTGAGTGGAACGTCCTGCAGGCGGACATCGAAGTCCGTGTCGGCGTTCCAGTCCGGGCCTGCGGCGGCGTCCAGGGCATTGGCCAGGATTCGGGCCAGCCGGTTGTGCCGCTTGGACGCGCTCGGGCTCACGACGACCATCCCGTCCACGATCTCGATGCCGGCGCACTGTTCCTCGGACCAGGAGTCGTACTGCTCCGCGCTGATCTGCGTATGCATCCACGCGGGCGCCACCATCTCGGCGGCCATGGTGTACCTCCTTCGAAGAGCCTCGGCAGTTCCGGCGCTGCCGGGCTCAGCCTACTGTCCTGTGATGCCGGGGCGCCCGATTCGGAAAAGCACGACGGCGGTGACGTCAGGGGCCGGGCGGAGACGGATTCCGCTTCGACGGTGCCGTCGGCCGGGCGTTCCGCAGCGTCCTCGAGGTCGCATGCGTCCACGGGCGCGCATTCGTCACCCGCGCCGAGGCCCGGCCGGGATCACAACCGGAGTATCGGCTTCCGAATAATCCGGCGGCTTCCCGGCACCGGAGCCCGATCAGCTGCGAATGGGACCGTCGGGCCGACCCGATATGGAATCCTCCGTTCCGCCAGCCCTCCGCTCCCCACTCTCTGACGGAGTGTCAGCAGCGTTGAGCGGACGTCAAGTTTCGACAAAGAACGCTGGTCAATCGATTGTGGCAGCGTGTAGCCTGAATTTTGTTTGGGCAGTTTTTACTCTGCGTCTCAAGCGAGCATCGAGGGGGGTACCTTCGTTTGTCCATGAAGCGCTGCTTCGTGGCCGCGCATCGATTCTTCACAGTGTTGCCGTTTTGGCCTGCGAATGATGTGGTGCGCTTGCACGGGGGGAGATTGCATTGAGTTCTGCCTATGTGTACGTTTCGTGGATCCGCTGGGCTCCTGCGTTGACGGCGACACTCCCCGGTCGGGAGTTATCGATCCGGCAGTGAAGGTCGATCCGTCCGGCAGGGTCACGGCTTGGTCGATGCCGGGACATGGCTTGACCGGGTGAGGCCGGAAGTGCGGTCGCCGCCCTGGCCGATGCCCCTGTGACGAGTGGCGGAAGACCGTCGTGGACGCCACCCTTCAGGGCCTCCGCCCCCTTGTCCGGTTCGAGGCCGCCTCTGCCTCTCTCCGCCCCTTCTGATGTCCTGTCGGCTTACGCGGCGGGGCCGGGCGAGACGTTGGGCCGCCTGCCGTGACCGCCTGTCGGGGTGACCTGTCGGCGCGCACCGCTCAGCGCGGGGGGTGCCGTGTGAGTAAAACCCTTGGACGTTTTTCCCCATGCTCTTTGGGAGAAGGAAAGAGGAGACAGGACGTGGAAGAAGTGCTGGCCACAAAACTCACCTGTCGGGAGTTAGATGTGCTCGGCCTACTGGCCCAGGGGTTGAGCAACCGGCTCATCGCTCGAATGCTGGACATCTCTGAGAAGACCGTGAAGAACCATCTCAGCAGCATTTATTTGAAGATCGGTGCCACCGACCGCACTCAGGCCGCGCTCTACGCCCAGCACGTCGGCCTGACCGATCCCGGGAAGGCGGCTCCGCCCGCCCTGGCCCTGGCGTCCGATCCCGTCCCCGAGGAGGGGTCGCCGCCGACGGGCCCCGCCCTCACCGCACGCGAGCGGGGCGTACTCCGGCTGCTGGCCCGGGGGTTGAGCAACCGGGTCATCGCTCGGACGCTGGACATCTCTGAGAAGACCGTGAAGAACCATCTCAGCAGCATCTACTTGAAGATCGGAGCCGCCCACCGTACTCAAGCCGCGCTCTACGCCCAATATGTCGGCCTCGCTTCCTGAGCGGCTCGCAGTTCGACCTCTTCTCCGAGGGAATCTCCACCGCCGCTCGGTGCGCTCGCTCTCCCGCCGTCGCTTCGCGTTGCCCGCGAGCGTCCCTCCTTGATGAAGTCCTCCTCGACGAGGTCCTCCTCGACGAGGAAACTCCGCACCAGCCTGCCCGCCTCGTCCCGGCACTCCTCGAAGTAGGCGTGCCGGGCGCCCGGGAAGAGGTGTGTGCGGGAACTGGGGATGCGGGAGGCGAGCAGCGGGAGGTTGTCCGGCGGGGTGAGCCGGTCCTGGTCGCCGTGGAGGATCAGGGTGGGGGCCGTGATGCCCGGCAGTTCGTTCCACGCGTCGTGCTCGTTGCTGGCGATGAGGTGGCCGCGGCGCGCATGGGCGGGCATCCGGGGGTCGCCGAGGGTGCGGTAGGGGCCAGGGTGCGCGGCCTGCCAGGCGGGGGAGTACATCAGGTCGGCCAGCACCCGGCGTACGGCCTCCGGATCCGGTTGTGCGAGGGACCGCCGTACCGACGCGTCGCGTTCCACGGCGTGCGGCCCGCCCGGGGAGGTGCAGCCCAGGACCAGTCGGCGGACCCGCTCCGGGTGGCGGATCGCGAGCCACTGCGCGACCCGGCCGCCCATCGAGGTGCCGTACACGTCGGCGCGCGCGATACCGAGCGCGTCCAGGACCGCGACGACGTCGTCCGCGAACTGCACGACGGAGTACGGCCCTTCGGGCTTGTCGCTGTCGCCCGTGCCGCGCGGGTCCATGGTGATGGTGGAGCGCACGGTGTGGAAGTCCTCGCGCACGCCGTCCCACCAGTGGTGGTCGTTCGCCTGCCCGGCGAGCAGCACCAGCGGCGGCCCCTCCCCGCGGTGCTGATACGCCAGGGCCGTGCCGTCCTGGGCGCGCGCGAAGGTCGGGACCGGCCGGTCGTGTTCGGTCATCGACGTCCTTCGAACGGGCACATGGGCATGTGGGCGGCGCGCGGTGTCATGAGTCCTCTTTATGCTAGCCCGAACAGGCGCGCGGTATGGGCACTATCGATGTTCTGCCGAACGAGTCCGCCGAACGAGTCCGCCGCGCGGGATCCGCGGCGGGGGCCTCACATCCGCCAGTCGCCCGCGATCTTCAGCAGACGGTCGTTCTGCTCGGGAGTGCCGATGGTGATCCGCACACCCTCGTCGCCGAAGGGGCGCACCATGACCCCCGCCGCCTCGCACGCGTCGGCGAACGCCTTCGTGTGCGAACCGAGGCGCATCCAGACGAAGTTGGCCTGGCTGTCGGGAATGCTCCGGCCCGCGTCCCGCAGAGCGCGGGTGACCCGAGTGCGCTCGGCCACCAGGGTCCGGACCCGCTCCAGCAGTTCGGGTTCCGCCTTCAACGAGGCCCGCGCGGCGGTCTGGGCGAGTCCGCTGACGCCGAACGGCACGGTGCAGGCCCGCAGCGCGGCCGTGACCGGCGGATGCGCGACCGCGTAGCCGACGCGCAGTCGTGCCAGCCCGTACGCCTTGGAAAAGGTGCGCAGAACGGCGACGTTGGGACGGTCGCGGTAGAGCTCGATGCCGTCGGGTACGTCGGTGTCGTCGACGAACTCGCGGTACGCCTCGTCGAGCACCACCAGCACGTCGTCCGGCACCCGGTCGAGGAAGCGCTCGAGCTCACCGCGGTGCACGGCCGTGCCCGTCGGGTTGTTGGGGTTGCACACGATGATCATGCGAGTGCGGTCCGTCACCGCGTCGGCCATGGCGTCCAGATCATGCCGCTCGTCGCGCAGCGGAATCTGCACAGGGGTGGCCCCGGTGGCCCAGACGAGCATCGGGTACGCCTCGAACGAGCGCCAGGCGAACAGCACTTCGTCCCCTTCGCCCGCCGCGGCGCACAGCAGGTCCTTGGTGACGCCGAGCGATCCGGTGCCGGGTACGAGGTGCTCCGGGGGCACGGCGAGGGCCGCGGACAGCTCCGCGATCAGTTCGCCGTTCTTCGAGTCGGGATAGCGGTTGACGCGTCCCAGCTCCTCGCTCATCGCGGCGACGACCGACGGCAGCGGGGGGTAGGGGTTCTCGTTCGACGACAGCTTGTCCACCAGGTCGCTGGGCGCGGCCCGGCCCGGGACGTAGCGAGGCAGCCCGGAGACGTCGGCGCGCAGCCGGGGGACAGATGCAGAGGGCATTGGGGGAACTTCCTGAACGGGGGGGGGAGCGGACGGTCGTGCGGGTACGTCGTTCATCCGGGAGTCCGGGAGTCCGGGAGTCCCCGGGTCCGGAGTCCCGGACCCGGGGAGCCGTGCGCCGCGGCGAGGCGCGCGGGCGTGGGATCCGGCCCGCGCGCCGGCACCGCTGCCATGGCCGGCAGCGCGTCTCGCTCGCCTGTCGGGTCCGGCGGCGCGCGCTACTGCGGCAGGGCGCACCGCCGGGGTTGCCGCGGACAGGGTCAGGCGACGGCCCCGGCGGGCGCGTCCTCTTCCTCGACAGCAGTGGTCCGCGCCCCTGCCTTGGTGAACTCCTCCATGAAGCTGGGGAAGGACAGCTTGACGTCCTCGAAGCCCGAGAACCGGTTGGCGGACTGCATCCGCAGGCCGGCCACGAACAGCGACATGAAGATGCGGTGGTCACCCCAGCTGGACAGCGTCACTCCGCCGGGGTACGTCTGCGCGCCGCGGACCAGGAAGCCGTCGCAGACCCCATCGGCGTACAGGACCTCGATGTCCACGCCCGCGCGGGTCAGTTCGGCGGCCATGGCCTCGATGCGCGACGCCTTGTGGAACCGGGTGAGGCGGCCGCCGGTCACCTTCAGGCTGCCCTGCACGTACGCCCCGAGGGCGGCGAGCGTGGGCACGATGTTGGGGCAGTCCATCACATCGACCTCGAAGTCGCCGCACAGGCTGCCCTCGGGGTTGTCGACGATCATCGACAGGGTGTCCTCGTCGAAGGTGACGCTCACCCCGAGCTTTTCCAGGATCGGGACGATCGCGAACTCGCCCTGCATGCTGTCGCCGTACACGTTGGTCAGGACGGTCCGGCCCGGGAAGAGCGCGGCGGCGGCCAGCAGGTACGAGGCAGAGGTGTAGTCCTCGTGGATGGTGACGTCCTGGGTCTGGTAGTGGGAGGGCTCCACCTGGTAGTGACGCATGTCCTCCGACGCGGACAGCTTGATGCCCGCGTCGGTCAGGCTCGCCAGCGTCTGCCGGATGTACGACTGGGAGTAGACCTCGCCCGTCACCTCGATCTCCACCGGGCCTTCGGCCAGCGGCGCGGCGAACAGGATGGCGGTGATGAACTGCGAGCTGATGTCGCCCGGCAGCCGGCAGGTGCCGCCCTTCAGGCCGCCTCCCCAGTTGACGACCGGGGCCTTGCCCTCGTCGGCGATCGATTCGATGTCCGCGCCGAGTTCGCGCAGCGCGTCCAGCAGGGGCGCCATCACGCGCTTGCGCAGGGTCGCGTCGCCCGTCACCACGGTCGGCGTCGGCAGGGCGGAGGCCAGCGCCGTCACGATGCGGAACACCAGGCCCGAGCCCTTGGACTGGATGACGCGCCGGATGTCCGGGAGGGTCCCTCCGATGCCCTTGATCTCCAGGAAACCTTCGTGCTCGGTTATCTCGGCGCCCAGGGCGCGGCAGGCGGCCTTCATCGTCTCCGTCTCGTCGCAACGGAGGTCGTTGTAGACGCGCGAGGTTCCCTCGGCCAGCGTGCCGACCAGAATGGCCCGTTGCGTCTCCGGCTTCGAGGAAGGGACGCGAAAAGTTCCGGAGAAGGAATCGATCGGATCAACCTTCAGCAGCATCGTCATGTCTCCCGTTTCGCATCGTTCGCCGCCTGATGTCTTGCAGGCGATGTTGCTTTGAGGTCCGGGCCGGCGATATTCGCGGAGCGGGAACGTGTCGTCCCGCCGCTTGGCGCTTCGATGTCGGTGCGGGAGTTCGGAAAACTCTCCTGGCGCGCATGGCAGCCCTCCGCCGGCGTAGAGGGCGCGATGGAAATTCTGCGTCCCGTGGGACGGGGCGGCAATAGGTCCATCTGCCCATGGCGTTTCCGGCACAAGGTGGTCCTGGCCCCCCATTTTGCCTGGGTGGCACGGTCGTCGGCGCTCAGCGGCATCTCCGGGACCGGGGGCGGGACCTAGGTCCTATTCTGACCGGCCCGGTCCCGTGCGAGGCTGTGGCAGCGCGATCAACCAACGCATTGAGGGCTGTTCCCGGGATTCAGGTTCGGGCTCATCCTTCGGTTCCGAAAGGCCCGCCTTTCACCGCCGTCAACCGGCCCACGGCCGGGCACATCCATGCTTCCTGTGAACCGTGAGGCGACATCCATGTCCAGCGCAATCCTGTTCTTGAACCGCTGGCCCTTGTACGAGGACGAGCGGCGCTGGGAGAACCGCCTCGCCGCTCCCGGGCTGGTCTTCGACCCGGAGACCGACCGCGTCACGTACCTCTGCGACGAGGGCGGCCGCAGCGGAGTGCCCGACGACGCCGAACGGGTCCATCTCGTACCGGACTTCGGCGACGTGGAGGGTGTGCTGGAGCTCGTCGACGCCATCGTCCGTGACGAGGGTCCGTTCGACCACGTCATCGGCTTCTCCGAGATGCTGCTCGACCTCGCGGCGGTCCTGCGCGAGCGGTACGGCATCCAGGGCGCCGGCGTCGAGGAGACCGCCCGGTTCCGTGACAAGAGCGTCATGAAGGAGAGGGTGGCGCGGGCCGGCCTCCGGGTGCCGCGCTGGGCGTCCTGCCGCACCGAGGAGCAGACCCTCGCGGCCGCCGAGGAGTTCGGCTACCCCGTGATCGTCAAGCCGGTGCGAGGGGCGTCCAGCCAGGGTGTGCGCCAGATCGCCTCGGCCGAGGAGCTGCGGGCCCTGTGTGCCGAACGGAGCCTGGACGACCTCGAGATCGAGGAGTTCGTGCAGGGCGATATCCTGCACGTCGACGGCGTCCTGGACGCCGAGGGCAAACCGCTGTTCCTGTGCACCTCGCGCTACACCTCCAGCTGCCTGGACTACGAGGCCCTGGGCGCACCGCTCGGCTCGGTCTTCCAGACGGATCCCGAGGTGCGCGACCGCTGCGAGGACTTCGCCGTGAGCTGCCTGGCCGCGCTCGGTCTGCGCAGCTCCGCCTTCCATCTCGAACTCTTCGACACCGGCGAAGAGTTGGTGTTCCTGGAGGTCGGAGCGCGGGTGCCGGGCGCCGACGTGTCCTATGTCATCAACGACGTCCACGGTGTGAACCTCTGGCGGCTGTGGACCGACGTGCTGCTCGGCCGCCCGGTGGACCTGCCGGTCCCCGACCCGTCGCTGAGCGGCGGCTGGCTGATCATCCAAGGTCCCAAGCCGCTGCCCCAGAAGGTCACCGCCGCCACCCCGCTCCTGGGACACATCCCGTATGTGTACCGCGAGCTGGTGCCGAGGCCGGGCGAGGTCCTGGTCTCCCGGCCCGGCTCGTACGCCACGCTCCAGGGCGGCCGCTTCCTGTTCCGGGGCGGCACCCAGCAGCAGATCGAGGAAGCCGTGCGCCAGGCGAGTGAGCAGTACCGCCTGACGACCGTGCCTGTCCCGTAGACCGCCCGAACCATCGCGTGCCATAGGCCAAGAACCATCGAGTCCGGAGGAAGACGTGGACCAGTTGAGCCATGCGGAGCTGGTTGAGAAGAAGTTCGTGCTGTTCGCCGAGGAATGCTTCGGACTCTTCACGAGCAAGATCGCCGCCTCACTGGTCCGCTACAACGGGGACCGCTGCGTCGCCGTGATCGACAGCCTCCAGGCCGGCCGGACCGTCCAGGACGTCCTCGGCTACGGCGGCCCGATCCCGATCGTCAGCCGCGTCGAGGACGCTCTGCACCTGAGCCCCGAGGTCCTGATCATCGGCAAGGGCCTGCACTCCGCCGACCTGCCCCCGTCCTGGAAGCCGCACATCCTCGCCGCCGTCCAGAACGGCCTGCACCTGATCAACTCGATCCACTACCGTCTCCTCGGCGACCCGGACATCGCCCGTGCCGTCCGGGAGAAGGGCGTCACCGTCTGGGAGACCAAGGACACCCCGCCGGTGCAGCTCAACAAGGCCCGCGTCCTGGACCTGGACACCTGGGTCATCCACACCTGCGGCAGCGACTCCAACATCGGCAAGAAGACCGCCGCTCTGCAGATCTGGAAAGAGGCCAACCGCAGCGGCATCAGCACCGGCTTCGCCGCCACCGGCCAGAGCGGCATGCTGATCTCCGGCCATGGCATCGCGGTCGACGGCGTGCCCGGCGACTTCATGGCCGGTGCCGTCGAGCAGGTCGTCATGGAGGCCGCGGCCGGCAACGAATGGGTCGTCGTCGAGGGCCAGGGTTCGCTCAACCACATCGGGTTCAGCAGCGTCGCCCTCGCCATCCTCCACGGCTCCCTGCCGCATGCCCTGGTCTTCTGCCACCGCCTCGGCGCCGAGCGCACCAAGGTCTGGGAGACGCCCATCATCCCCATACCCGAGCTCATCCGTATGAACGAGGAGCTCTCCGTCTTCGAGCGGCCCGCCAAGGTCGCCGCCGTCAGCGTCAACAGCTTCGGCTACTCCGAGGAGGACTACCGCCGCGAGGCCGAGAAGCTGGAGGTCGACACCGGACTGCCTGTCGTCGACCCGGTCCGTGAGGGCGGCGCCCGGCTCGTGGAGATCCTGCGCGCCCACCAGCGCGAGACCGCGGACCGGCTGTCCGACCTCCGGCGCTGAGGCGACCCCGGAACTCCGAGGAGATGCACCGATGAAGAGAGCGATCCTGCTCCTCATGCACCAGGGCAAGTCGTACACCGAAGAGATCGCCGCGGCCGCCGCCGGGCTCGGTCTCGCCCTGGTCGCCCTCAGCTCCCGGCCGGAGACGCCGGGGGTCCTGGAGGCGAGCCGCCGGCACCTGGCGGACTGCGTGGTCACAGAGGAACCCGAACTGGTCTCCGGCGACCTCGACAAGGCCGTCGGCGAACTCGCCGGCCGGGGCTACCGGGTCGAGGCCGCCCTCGCCAGCTTCGAGGGCTACCGGCTGCTGATGGCGGAGCTCAACGAGCGGCTCGGCGTGGACGACTCCGCCGAGGCCGTGCTGCGCCTCTGCCTCGACAAGTACGAACTGCGCCGCCACCTCTTCGCCGAGGGGCTGAGCGAGGTCCGGCTCCACCGGCTCACCCCCGGTGTGACCCCCGAACTCGATCCCTCCGCGCGGTGGTTCGTCAAGCCGGTACGCGGCGCCTCGTCCTTCGCGACCTTCGTCCTGAACGACGTCGCCGACCTGGCCGACCTGCCCGCGCTTCAGGAGCAGATGCGTGCCGACCAGCGCATGAAGGCAATCTTCATGGACCGGTACGACTTCCTCGTCGAGGAGTACGTCGAGGGACCGGAGTTCAGCTTCGAGACCGTCGTCCTCGACGGCCGGGTCCACCACCTGTGCGTCCACGAGAAGGCCCGCGTGGAACGCCTGGAGCGGACCGTCCTGGAGGGGATGTCGGTCAGCCCGCCCGTGAGCCTCGCCCCCGAGCTCGTCCTGGAGGGCGCCGAGCACGTCACCCGCTGCCTCGCCGCACTGGCGGAGCGCGGGACGGTCGCCGGCGTCTTCCATATCGAGGTCAAGTACTGGGAGTCGAGGAAGCGCTGGGAGATCATCGAGATCAACCCCCGGATGGGCGGCAGTCTCATCGACGCCAGCGTCCAGACCGTCACCGGGCACTCTCTCCTGGACCTGTGGACCGAGTCCCTGCTGCTGCCCGACGGCGAGCGGGACGCCTTCCACGACCGGCTCACCAGCGCCTCCCAGTTGGAGGCCCTGCGCACCGGCGCACCCACCAAGGCGGCTGTGTTCCTCAGCAAGTACGGAGAGAAGGGGCGGACCGTCGACGCGATCCGCTTCGAGCCGCCCACCCGCCCGCCCCGGATCCTGCGTGTCCACGTGGCGGAGGGCACCGAACTCGACGCGTCCGACCGGGGGATCTGCCTGATGGACGCCCTGTGGGACGTGGCGGCCGACGACCTCGAGGCCGAGACCGACTTTCTCGACCGACATGCGACGGAGCATTTCCACGTGCGCTACCGCTGACCACGGCAGCACACTCCGTCCCTTCCGTGAACATCCCCTGCCAACCCTCTTGTGAAGGAGAACGCGATGAACCGCGTGCAGAACTCCGGGATCAACCACCCGAAGCCGTTCTACAACGAGGAGCAGAGCCGTCTGAAGAAGGCCGAGCTCGACCGTTACATGGACAAGAAGATGGCGGAGTGGAAGGAAACCGTCCCCTTCTCGTCCCACCTGACCGAGCCCGAGCTCCACCAGGCGTACTACCGCCGCACCCTCATCGAGCACGTGTGGCGGATCCGCCTCTCCCGGGTCAGCCAGTCCAAGGCCATCTACAAGATCGCCCAGATCGCGCCCAGGGCCGCCCGTGACTACGCGCAGTACCAGGCCGACGAGATGCTGCACGACCGGCTGTACGTCAGCGACGCCGCGGCCGCCGGCATCACCGAGGAAGAGATCCTCGCCACCGAGCCGTACCTCTCCACCCGTCTCCTGGAGGGCTTCTTCTACTACGCCCTGGAGCACGAGTCGGCCCTCGCCCCGGTGGTCTCCAACTACCTGGTCGAGTACACCCAGATGAAGCTCCAGCCGGCCATCGTGGAGAACCTCCAGGAGCGGCTCGGCAAGGAGAACGTCAAGGGGCAGGCCGCCCACCTCCACGTCGACACCACCGAGGACCACTCCCAGGAGATGTGGGACATCCTCCACCAGCTGATCTTCAGCGAGGAGGACTTCCAGCTGGTGTTCAAGTACATCGACGACGTCCAGGAGATCCTCGCGCTGTTCTTCCGGGAGATCTACCAGGACACCGTCGCCAAGCACGCGCAGACCGCCGTGTGACCCGTACGTCCCGGATCCACGCCGACGACAGAACCGGCACGCGGGGACGCCGGGCGCCTGAGGGGTGAACCGGTCGAGGGATTCACGGGGACCTTCCGTGCCCATCGCGGGTCCGCCGGGCGGTCGTCGCCGGGCGGACCCGTACGAACCCCACCCCACCGCGCCCCCGCCACGCAGCAGAGAGGAACCCCGCCATGTCCACACTCGACACAGCCGCGTTCGTCAAGGAGTACCGCGAGAACGGCTTCGCGGTCGCCGAACGTCTCTTTGACCCGAACGAGGTCGCCGAGCTCAACACCGCCATCACGGAGATCCTCAATGTCTCCGACATCGGCTCCGTCGCCGAGGTGGAGCCGGGCGACAACGGCATGGCGCGCCGGATCTGGTCGCCCACCAAGCAGCACTCCGCGTTCGAGCGGGCCGCCGCCCACCCCGAACTGCTCGACCACGTCGAGGCGCTCATCGGCCACGACATCCTGTTCCACTACAGCAAGCTCCACCTCAAGGCCCCGCAGGTCGGCAGTGTCGTGGACTGGCACCAGGACTTCGCCTACTACCCGCACACCAACACCGACCTGGTGACGGCCCTCGTCTACCTCGACGACACCACCACCGAGAACTCCGCCCTCCAGGCCGTTCCCGGATCCCACCTCCGCGGCCTCGCCGACCACTACGTCGACGGCCACTTCCGCGGCAAGGTGGCGGGCGCCGACGCCCCCGACCCGGCGGCCGCCGTGGCCATCGAGGCACCCGCGGGCAGCGTGGTCTTCATCCACCCCCTGCTCCTGCACTACTCCTCCCCGAACCGCTCCGACCGGTACCGCCGCGCCTTCCTGCCGGCCTACCGGGCGGCCGACGCCTACCCGATCCACTTCGGCTCGCACGCCGGCCACAACGAGGCCGGAGTCAAGCTGCTGCGCGGCCAGGTGTCGGACACGGCGCGTGTGGAGGCCGGGGAGTGGCGTCTCCCGCTCGCGGAGCGCCCCTTCGGCTCGCTCTTCCAGCTCCAGGAGGGCGCCCACGAGACCGGGACCGCGGCGACCACCGGGTACGCCACGCTGGAAGAGACGAAGTGACAGTCGCATGAGCACGCCGAACGTGACGCTCGTCCACGCCTGCCTGCGGGACGGCGCGGGCGGCAGCCCCACGGCCGTCGTCCTGGAGGACGACACGGACGGCGTGCCCCCGGGCGACGACGAGCGGCGCCGGGTCCCGGCCGTACACGGCGTCTCGCACGCCGTGTACGTGCGTCACGTCGGCGACGCGACCGAGCTGCGCTTCTTCACCTCGGAGGGGGAACTGCCCGCCTGCGGGCACGGCACGATCGCCGCTCTCGCCCTCCTCGCGGCACGGGACGGCGGTGCCGGGCCCTACCGGGCCACCCTCCGTGCCGGGGGGCGCGTCTTCGCCGGGCATGCCGAGCGGGCCGGCGAGCTGATCGCCGCCTCGTTCGACCCCGGCCCCGTCGATCTGCGCGAACCCACCGCGGAGGAACGCGCCCTCGTTCTTCCGGCCCTCGGTCTCGCGCCGCACGAGGCCGGGCCGGACGTCCGGATCGCCGGCGTGGGCCGCGAACGCATTCTGGTGCCGGTGCCCACCCGGGCCGCGGTCGCCGCGCTGCGTCCGGACTTCGACCGCCTCAGGGCGGCCTGTGACCGGTTCGGCCTGCTCGGCGCGTACGTCCACTCGGAACCCTCGTCCGAAGGCGTGCTCGCGGCCCGGATGTTCGCCCCTTCGATCGGTGTTCCGGAGGACCTCGCCAACGCCAACAGCACGGCCTGTCTCGCCGCGCACCTGGCCGACCGGGGCACCCACCGGATCGCCGTCGACATGGGCGACGCCCTCGGCAGCCCGGCCACCGTCACCGCCACGGCGGGACCGGACCGGGGAGTCGAAGTCGGCGGCACCGCACGGGTCATGACGGAGTGACCGGCCCGTCGGCTCTCCTGAGAACGACCTCGTGACGGCTGAAACCGGACCGTCGGCCTGAGGGCACCCGAGCACAGCCATCACGGAGTCGGAGGGACAGTCAGTTGGACACCACCAGTCAGCGCCAGCCCGGCGAACGGATCGAGCCGACGGCCGGGAAGGGCGCCGAACGAGGGCTGCTGGCCTGGCTGGTGGCCCGCGGCCTGATACCCGAGACGAGCCCCAAACGCGCCTTCGCCGCCGCGACCTTCGTCAACCTGATCGGCAAGGGCCTCTTCATGGCCGGGGCCGCGCTGTTCTTCACCCGCTCCGTGGGCCTCCCGGTCTCCCAGGTCGGATTCGCCCTGGGCGCCGCCGCCCTGGTCGGACTCGCCGCCGGCATCCCCGTGGGCCACCTGGCCGACCGGTACGGCCCGCGCGAGGTCTTCCGGGTCACGCTCTTCGTGCAGGCCCTCGCCGTGGCGGGGCTGGTGTTCGTGCGCTCCTTCCCGTCGCTGATCGCGTGCCTGTGCGTGGCCGAGCTCGCCGTCTCGGCCGGCACGGCCGCCCGCGGCCCGCTGAACCGCGCCCTGGGCGCCCCGAACCCCACCCGCTACCGCGCCTACCTGCGTGCCCTCAACAACATCGCCGCCGGCTGCGGAGCCCTCATAGCCGGTGTCGTCGTCCAGCTGGACACCAGGCCCGCGTACGTGTGCCTCATCCTGGGCACCGCCGCCATGTTCCTCATCTCCGCGGCCGCCTGCTCCCGCGTTCCGTCCGTGCCGCCGGTGGCCGTCCCGGCGGGAGGCAGCCGCTGGCCGGCCCTGAAGGACAAGCCGTACGTGGTGCTCACGGTCCTGGACGCCATCATGTCCATCCAGAACCAGGTGCTGATCTTCGCCCTGCCGCTGTGGATCATCGGGCACACCGATGCGCCACGGTGGTTCGTCGGCGCGAGCGTGGCCGTCAACACCGCCCTCGTGGTCTGCCTGCAGGTGCGGGTCAGCCGCGGCGTCGAGGACAACGCGTCGGCCGGCCGCGCGGCGCGCCGCGCGGGTGTCGCGCTCCTCGTCTCCACCGCCCTCATCGCGTCGGCGGCCGGCGCGCCCGGATGGGTCGCCGTGGTCGTCGTCGTGCTCGGCGTGGTCGCCCTCACCGTGGGCGAGCTGTGGTACACAGCCGCCTCGTTCGAGCTCTCCTTCGGCCTCGCCCCCGAGCACGCGCAGGGCCAGTACTCGGGGCTGTTCGCCATCGGACAGGGCCTGTCCAGCGCGATCGGCCCGCCGGTGCTCGGCCTGGTCTGCATCGGCTGGGGCGAGCCGGGCTGGCTCGCCGTGGGAGCACTCTTCCTCGTCGCCGGCCAGGTCGTACCGCTCGTCGTGAAGTGGTCCGACCGCACGCGCGCACACAGCCTGGACTAGGACCGTTCAGGAATCGCCGGGGAACCGCCCGGAGCCCCGTCACGCAGTTCGGATCGGCCCGGCCGGGCCCGTCGTGCGAGGATGCCGGTATGAACCGACTGGCTGACGAGCAGTCGCCCTACCTCCTCCAGCACGCCGAGAACCCGGTCGACTGGTGGCCGTGGTCGCCCGAGGCCTTCGCGGAGGCCCGGCGCCGCGATGTGCCCGTCTTCCTCAGCGTGGGCTATTCGAGCTGTCACTGGTGTCATGTCCTCGCGCACGAATCCTTCGAGGACGAGGCGACGGCGGCCTTCATGAACGAGCACTTCGTCTCCGTCAAGGTCGACCGGGAGGAACGGCCCGACGTCGACGCCGTCTACATGGAGGCGGTCCAGGCGGCGACCGGCCACGGCGGCTGGCCCATGTCCGTCTTCATGACCCCCGACGCCGAGCCCTTCTACTTCGGCACGTACTTCCCGCCCGAGCCCCGGCACGGTTCGCCGTCCTTCTCCCAGGTCCTGGACGGGGTGCGGGCCGCATGGGCCGGGCGGCGCGACGAGGTCGGCGAGGTCGCGGCCCGCATCGTGCGGGACCTGTCCGAGCGCACCCTCGCCCTCGGCACGGGCGGCGAGGACGAACCCCCGCGCCCGCCCCGCGCCGAGGAGCTCCACGGAGCCCTGCTGGGGCTGACCCGCGAATTCGACGCCGTGCGCGGCGGCTTCGGCGGGGCGCCGAAGTTCCCGCCGTCCATGACGCTGGAGTTCCTGCTGCGGCACCACGCCCGCACGGGCTCCGAGGCCGCGCTCCAGATGGCGCAGGCCACTTGCGAGGCCATGGCCCGCGGCGGGATCTACGACCAGCTCGGCGGCGGCTTCGCCCGGTACGCGGTGGACGCGACCTGGACGGTGCCGCACTTCGAGAAGATGCTCTACGACAACGCGCTGCTGTGCCGGGTCTACGCGCACCTGTGGCGGGCCACCGGCTCCGGCCTCGCGCGGCGCGTGGCCCTGGAGACCGCGGACTTCCTGATCCGGGAGCTGCGCACGGAGCAGGGCGGCTTCGCGTCCGCGCTGGACGCCGACAGCGCCGTCGAGAAGGAGGGGGCCCCGCACGCCGAGGGCGCCTTCTACGTCTGGACCCCCGAGCAGCTGCGGGCCGTCCTCGGCGAGGAGGACGCGCTGCTGGCGGCCGCCCATTTCGGGGTCACCGAGGGCGGCACCTTCGAGGAGGGCGCCTCCGTCCTCCAACTGCCCGACACCGAGGAACTGTTGGACGCCGGGAAGCTCGCGTCCGTCCGCGCCCGGCTCCTGGCGGCACGCGAGCAGCGGCCCCGGCCCGGCCGCGACGACAAGGTCGTGGCCGCGTGGAACGGCCTGGCGATCGCCGCGCTCGCCGAGACCGGCGCGTACTTCGACCGCCCGGACCTCGTCCAGGCCGCCACGGACGCCGCCGACCTCCTCGTCCGTACGCACATGGACTGGAACGCGCGGCTGTTCCGCACCTCCCTGGACGGAACGGCGGGTTCCCACGCGGGCGTCCTGGAGGACTACGCCGATGTGGCGGAGGGCTTCCTGACACTCAGTTCGGTCACCGGCGAGGGCGTCTGGGTCGACTTCGCGGGGCTGTTCCTGGACACCGTGCTGGTGCACTTCACCGGCCCGGACGGCAGCCTGTTCGACACCGCGGACGACGCCGAGGCGCTCATCCGCCGCCCGCAGGACCCGACCGACACCGCGACCCCGTCGGGCTGGACCGCGGCCTGCGGCGCGCTGCTCACGTACGCCGCGTACACCGGCAGCAGTCCGCACCGCGAGGCGGCGGAGCGCGCGCTCGGTGTCGTGCGGGCGCTCGGGCCGAAGGCGCCGCGCTTCATCAGCTGGGGGCTGGCGGCCGCGGAGGCGCTGCTGGACGGTCCCCGCGAGGTCGCCGTCGTGGGCCCGGACGACCATCCGGCCACCCGCGAACTGCACCGTACGGCCCTGCTGTCCACGGCCCCCGGACTCGCGGTCGCGGTCGGGAGCCCGCCGGGGGAGGGCGACGCGGAGGTGCCGCTGCTGGCCCACCGGGATCTGCTCGACGGCCGCCCGGCCGCCTATGTGTGCCGTGCCTTCACCTGCGAGGCGCCGACGAGCGATCCCGAGGTGCTGGCGGAGCGCCTCGCGGGCGGTGCGTGAGAGGGAGAGACGTCAGAGGGCTCAGAGGGTGAGGCCGCGGTCCAGGACGTCCAGGGTGCGGCCGATGAGCTCGATGAGGTCCTCCTGCTGGCCCTGTTCGGCCCAGTACATGAGGGCCTCGTGCAGGGCCGCCATGACCGCGCCGGTGACGACCCGGAGCTCCATGTCGTTCGCGTCGCGGCCGGATCGTTCCGCCAGGACGGAACAGAGCATCCGGGCCGACCGGCCCATGCCCTCCGCCTGCCTGCCGCGCAGGGAGGGCACCTCCCGGACGAGCTTGGTGCGCTGCTTGAGCTCGGCCACGTCGCTGTCCATGACGTGGCGCATCGCGGCGAGGGCGCCCTGCCGGATGGCCTCGACCGGGGACTCGTCCGCGGGGCGCGCCCGGATGGCCGCCTCCAGCAGCGGGTCGTACTCGTCCGTGAGGACGATGTCCTCCTTGGTCGGGAAGTAGCGGAAAACGGTGCTGGGGGAGACGTCGGCGGCCTCGGCGATCTGGTCGACGGGGGTCGCGTCGTAGCCCTGTCGCTCGAAGAGCTCGTAGGCGGCGCGGCGGATCGCCTGACGGGTCTGGATCTTCTTCCGCTCGCGCAGGCCGAGCCGGGGCTCGGACGGCATGGCGGACGACGGGGTGTTCGCGGAGGCCATGACTGCATTCTCAGGCATCGGTCTTCTCACGGACCACAGCGTGACGCCCGTCCGGCGCGCGCCCGGCGCGGGTGTCGGGCAGAAGGGCGGCGGTGAGCATCGCGGCCGTCGTCGCCGAGATCCCGGCGACGAGCAGGGCGAGGTGCATGCCGTGGAGGTACGCGGTGTCCGCCGACCTGGCGAGCGCTTTGCTGCCCAGTTCGGCGGCCACTTGGTGGGCGCGGCCGACGGAGCGCCCGGCGGCGTCGGCCGCGGCGGGCGGCAGCCCGGACGTGTCGAGGCGGCGGGTGTACGCCCCGGCGATCATGCTGCCGAGCACCGCGATGCCCACGGCCCCCGCGACCTGACGCAGCGTCATCAGCAGGCCGGAGCCGTTGCCCGCGCGGTCGCGCGGGAGGGCGCCCAGCGCGCCGTCCATGGCGGGGATGATGCCGAAGCCGAACCCGAAGCCAGTGAGCGTCAGCCACAGGGCCGTCCAGCCGTAGCCGTCGCCGGGGTCCGTACGGCTGCCGAGCAGCGCGGCGAGTGCCATCACGAGCAGGGCTCCGGTGACGACGGGGCGCGGCCCGAAGCGCTTGACGAGCGGGCCCGCCCCGCGGGAGGCGACCAGGATGCCGGCCATCATCGGCATCAGCCGCAGCCCGGTGCCGAAGGCGTCCTGCCCCTTGACGGCCTGGAGGTAGGTGGGCAGCACGAAGAGCAGGCCCGTCAGCGTGAAGGTCACCAGGGACGCGGCGACGGCGTTCCACAGGAAGCCCTGGTGGCGCAGCAGGGCGAGGTCGAACATCGGCCGGGCGCGCCGCCGTTCGCGGGCGGCCAGGGCGGTGAGCAGCCCCGCCGAGGCGGCGAGGGGGCCGAGGGCTGCCGGGGACGTCCAGCCGCTGGTGGGGCCCTCGCCGAGGCCGAGGACGAACGCGCCCAGGCCGGTGACGGTGAGGGCGGTGGACAGGGCGTCGACGGCGGGGGAGGAGGGGGCGGAGGGGTCGGAGGTCTCCGGGAGCAGGAGGACGCAGGCGAGGATGCCGACGATCACCAGGGGGACGTTGAGCAGGAAGATCGAGCCCCACCAGAAGTGGTCGAGCAGCCAGCCGCCGAGGATCGGGCCGAGCGGCATGCCGAGCGCGGAGGCCGCGGAGACGATGCCCACGGCCTTGGTGCGCTCCTCGGGCGGGAAGAGCGCGGGCAGGACGGACAGGGCGAGCGGCATGATCAGCGCGCCGCCGACGCCCAGGGTCGCGCGGGCGGCGATGACGAGGCCGGGGGTGTCGGCGAGGGTGCCGAGCAGGGAGCCACCGAGGAAGAGGAGCAGCCCGGTGATGAGCATGCGGCGGCGTCCGTAGCGGTCGCCCAGGAGGCCCGCGGGGAGCATCAGGGCGGCGAAGACGACCAGGTAGGAGTTGGCGATCCACTGCTGTTCGCCGGTGTCGGCACCCAGTTGGGTGGCCATGGTCGGCAGTGCCACGTTGAGGATCGTGGCGTCGAAGCCGAGGACGAGCATGCAGGCGACCAGGGCGCCGAGGGCCCACCGGCGCCGGGGATCGGGACGGGCACTCACGCGCACCTCCAAGCGAGTTGACGTCAAGTGGAAGTAACTCGCAAAAGACAGGCGCCGTCAATCGCCCTGAACTCTTAATGAGTCGTTGATTGTCAGTGGGGTGTGTGACGCTGGGTACCGGGCAGGGGACCGGTCAGTGATGACCCGAGGGTCAGTCGTGTCCGGAAAGGGGTGGTGGTCGTGCTGGTGCTGGTGAAGGTGCTGGCCGTGCTGGTCGGGGCGCTGTGCGTCGGCGGCTATGTGGTCGCGGGGGAGATCGCCGTGGTGGGCGTGGTGCTGGCCGGTGTCGGTGGCCTGGCATGGCGAGTGGCCGCGGCCTCACGGCCACGGCCACTGGGGACGGCGGGGACGGGTGCTGCGCGGCGCTCAGGCGTGCGAATAGGCCACCATCGAGATGCCCACATAGTGGACGATGAACGCCGCCAGGGTCAGTGAGTGGAAGACCTCGTGGAAGCCGAACCAGCGCGGTGACGGATTGGGGCGCTTGATCCCGTAGATCACGCCCCCCACGCTGTAGAGCAGGCCGCCGACGATCACGCAGACGAGCACGGCGATGCCGCCCGTGCGCAGGAAGTCGGGCAGGAAGAAGACGGCGGCCCAGCCCATGGCCAGGTAGCAGGGGGTGTAGAGCCAGCGCGGCGCGCCGACCCAGAAGACGCGGAAGGCGATGCCCGCGGCGGCCGCCGCCCAGACCGCCCACAGCAGTACCTGTCCCCGGCTGCCGGGGACGAGCAGCATGGTCAGGGGCGTATAGGTGCCCGCGATGATCAGGAAGATGTTGGCGTGGTCCAGTCGGCGCAGCACCGCGTTGGCGCGCGGGCTCCAATTGCCGCGGTGGTAGAGGGCGCTGATGCCGAACAGCAGGCAGGCGGAGAGGACGAAGACCGCGCAGGCGATCCGGCCGCGGGTGCTGTCGGCGAGCGCGGTCAGGAAGATGCCGGAGAACAGCACGGCGGGAAACATCCCGGCGTGCAGCCAGCCGCGCAGCCGCGGCTTGGCGGGGAGTGCGGCCGGATCGGGAGCCGTGTCGGATGCGGTGGCGGGGGACGGGGCGGCGGGAGGTGCGGCGGCCGCGGCGCCGGCGGGAGCGGAGCGCGCGGAGCGCGCTGCGTCGGGCGCGGAAGTCATGGGCGCCATGCTACCTACGGCACCGTAAGTTACGGATCAGTACCACGTGGCGATGGTCACGGGAGTGCCCCCTGGACAGAACGGAATCGGAGTCGGATGATCAAATGAGTGCGGGCGGCACCGGATGAGCGGTCACGAAGCGTCTGGGTCGCAGCCCCCAAGGGGCAACCATCCACAGAAGCGGACTTCGCCGTCGGATCAGCTGCCGCGGCCCAGCCCGTTCAACCCTCAACATCTGACGCCGGGGCAGTGTGGTCCCCGGCGGGACGGAGCGATCGTGGCGCGCAGCAATGCGGCTCCCACCACCCTCACCAACCACCAGGAGCTGATCTCCTGGGTCGACGAGATCGCCGCCCTCACCCAGCCGGACCGCGTGGTCTGGTGCGACGGTTCCGAGACCGAGTACGAGCGCCTGTGCGAGGAGCTCGTGGCCAAGGGCACCTTCCGGAAGCTGGACCCGGTCAAGCGCCCCAACTCCTACTACGCCGCCTCCGACCCCAGCGACGTGGCCCGCGTGGAGGACCGCACCTTCATCTGCTCCGAGAAGGAGGAGGACGCGGGACCGACCAACCACTGGAAGGCGCCCGCCGAGATGCGGGAGGTCTTCTCCGGCAAGGGCGGGCAGGGCGGCATCTTCCGCGGTTCGATGCGCGGCCGCACCATGTACGTCGTGCCCTTCTGCATGGGCCCGCTCGGCTCGCCGCTGTCCGCGATCGGCGTCGAGATCACCGACTCCGCCTACGTCGCCGTCTCGATGCGCACCATGACCCGCATGGGCCAGGCCGTCCTCGACGAGCTCGGCACCGACGGCTTCTTCGTCAAGGCCGTCCACACGCTGGGCGCCCCGCTGGAGCAGGGCGAGGCCGACGTCCCGTGGCCCTGCAACTCCACCAAGTACATCTCGCACTTCCCCGAGGACCGCGAGATCTGGTCCTACGGCTCCGGCTACGGCGGCAACGCCCTGCTGGGCAAGAAGTGCTACGCCCTGCGCATCGCCTCCGTCATGGCCCGCGACGAGGGCTGGCTCGCAGAGCACATGCTCATCCTCAAGCTCACCCCGCCGCAGGGCGAGTCCAAGTACGTCGCCGCCGCCTTCCCGTCCGCCTGCGGCAAGACCAACCTCGCCATGCTGGAGCCCACCGTGCCCGGCTGGACGGTGGAGACCATCGGCGACGACATCGCCTGGATGCGCTTCGGTGACGACGGTCGCCTCTACGCCATCAACCCCGAGGCCGGCTTCTTCGGCGTCGCCCCCGGCACCGGCGAGCACACCAACGCCAACGCCATGAAGACCATGTGGGGCAACTCCGTCTTCACCAACGTCGCCCTCACCGACGACAACGACGTCTGGTGGGAGGGCATGACCGAGGAGCAGCCCGCCCACCTCACCGACTGGAAGGGCAACGACTGGACCCCGGCCTCCGGGACCCCGGCCGCCCACCCCAACGCCCGCTTCACCGTCCCCGCCTCGCAGTGCCCGATCATCGCGCCCGAGTGGGAGGACCCCAAGGGCGTCCCGATCTCCGCGATCCTCTTCGGCGGCCGCCGCGCCTCCGCCGTCCCGCTGGTCACCGAGTCCTTCGACTGGCAGCACGGCGTCTTCCTCGGCGCCAACGTCGCCTCCGAGAAGACCGCCGCCGCCGAGGGCAAGGTCGGCGAGCTCCGCCGCGACCCCTTCGCCATGCTGCCCTTCTGCGGGTACAACATGGGCGACTACATGGGCCACTGGCTCGACGTCGCCAAGGACAAGGACGCCGGCAAGCTCCCGCGGATCTACTACGTCAACTGGTTCCGCAAGGACACGGACGGCCGCTTCGTCTGGCCGGGCTTCGGCGAGAACAGCCGAGTCCTGAAGTGGATCGTCGAGCGCCTGGAAGGCAAGGCGGAGGGCGTCGAGACGCCCATCGGCATCCTCCCGACGCGCTCCGCGCTCGACACGTCCGGTCTCGAACTGGACGACGCCGACCTCGACTTCCTGCTCACCGTCGACAAGGACGTATGGCGCGAGGAGGCCGCCCTCATCCCCGAGCACCTCAACACCTTCGGTGACCACACGCCGAAGGAGCTGTGGGACGAGTACCGCGCGTTGGTCCAGCGGCTGGGCTGACGTTCTCTTCCCCACCGTTCCCACCCGCCCGCCCTGACTTGTCGGGGCGGGCCCCGGGCCTTACCGCCTTACGGCGGTGACGAATGCCGTCCAGGCGGTGGGGGAGAGGACGAGGGCCGGGCCGGTGGGCCGCTTGCTGTCACAGACGGGGACGTGGCCGGGGACGTTGAGGGCGGCTTCTACGCACTCGCCGTGGTCGTCGTCGCTGTGGCTGTCTTGGTCCAGGTGACGAATGACGTCCAGGCGGCGGGCGGCGGGGCCAATGCCGGGCCACTGGGCCTTTTACTGTCGCGTATTGGGACGCAGTCGAGGGTATCGAGGGCTGCTTCTATGCAGTTGCCGTGGTCGTCGTCGCTGTGGCTGCTCTTCGTCCAGGTGGCCGCGCCGAGCTCGGTCGTCTCCATCGCCGTACCCCTTCATCGCCTCACTGATCAGAGCGGCTGACTCGTCGGCCGACAGGGCGTCAGCCCTGAGTAGATCGTATCTCTGGGTAAAGCGGGCGACGAGCTCCGGATCGTCGGTGAAGTGCCCTCGATACAGCGATTCCGTGTAGAGCCATTCGTGCCCACCGGGAAGCCTGATGATGGTCATGGGAGCCTTGGGCCGCATGAGATGGGGGTCGTGGGCAGGAGCGACCTGAATGCGAATATTCGGCTGGCTCCCCAGAGCGAGCAAGCGGGCGCACTGTCTCTGCATGATCAGTCGACTGCCGACCATATTGCGGATGCAGCTCTCGTCCAACACTGCGATGAGCGTTGGCCCGTCCGGACAGAGGAAGCGCTCCTGTCTACGCATGCGCAGGTGGATGCGTTCCTCCGTTGCCGAGCGATTGACCCTGGAGAACAGCGTCCGCGCGTAATCCTCGGTCTGAAGCAAGCCCAGCACTACCTGCGTCTCGTACTCCTGGATGGAAACCGCCTCCTGTTCCATCTCCACCCGCCGCTTGAACCAGTCCGGTCGTTCCACTTCCTGGTACCAGTCGATGCGTACCCATAGCCGCATCAACGCCCCGCCCGTGTCCAGGACTTCGTCGGCGCGCTTGACCAGCCAGTCCTTCGGTACGCGCGTGGCCAGTTCGATGCGTGCGATCAGGGAGCGATCGCAGGGGATCATCTTGCCCAGGTCCGACTGTGTGAGGCCCGCCGCCTCCCGGAGGCATTTCAACAGCTCGCCGAAGATCACGGCGGTTGTGGCGTCGCGTTGCTCCATCGCTTCCCCTCCCTGTCCCGTTCTGACAGGTAAACCCACGTAGGAGTACGGAAGTTACTGCCTTTCCGAACGTAAGGGGTCATGTCGCAAGGAATGGTCATCCGCGGGGGCGGCCTACGG
Organism: Streptomyces sp. NPDC002537; assembly: GCF_053594975.1. Classification (NCBI taxonomy): domain Bacteria; kingdom Bacillati; phylum Actinomycetota; class Actinomycetes; order Kitasatosporales; family Streptomycetaceae; genus Streptomyces; species Streptomyces sp. NPDC002537. Next base: position 161,493 of record NZ_JBSFWT010000002.1, on the reverse strand, counting down.
TACGGTGCCGCGTAACGAAGCGACCCCCGACGCTGGTTGCAGCCGGCGAGGGGGGTCTACACCCGTAAGGGAAGGCACTCCCCACAGATGCTCAAGCATGCTATCGCCCCCGCGCGTTTCTTCACGCAGGTGTCGAACGACATCATCCGCCACCCCCGGCTGTCGGCCGAAGCCGTACGCCTGCTGACCTGGCAGCTTTCGCTGCCGGACGGTGCGGATCACCCGCTGTCGGAGACCGCCAAGCGGGCCGGGATCAAGAAGACTGCGTTCATCCGCGCGAAGCGGGAACTGATCGCCGAGGGGTACGTCCACGAGTGGCGCCGTCAGGGGCGCGGCGGGCGCTGGGTGACGACCCAGCTCGTCTCGAACGTACCGCTGAGCCCGGAGAAGGCGGTGGCCGTACGCGACGGCGACTGTCCACCGAGTGCCGTGCAACCGGCCGTCGGTGAGCCGGAGTTCCGGTCCGCCGGTCATTACCCGGACAACACTGATGAGAAGACGTACGACCCTCCCTCCCAGCCCTCCGTGGCGCTGCCGCCTCAGCTCGTGCAACGTGGGGTCCAGGCACTGGCCTCGGTCTCGCACCGCGAGCGTCGTCTGCGGCTGACGGGGCGCGAGGTGACCGGGCTGGCGCCGCTGGTGGCGGAGTGGTTCCTGCGGGGCGCGTCCCTGACGGAGCTCCGCGAGGCCCTGACCACCGGCCTCCCCGAACGCATCCACTGCGCCGCCGCGCTCGTACGGGACCGGTTGCAGCGGAAGATGCCCGAGGCGCGGTCGTTCGCGGAGCAGCGCGACGCGGAGGCGGGCCCGCCCGAGCCGCGCCTCGCGGGTATGCGGGAGTGCCAGGGTGAGCACACCCAGCCCTGCTTGTTCCGCCCGGTCGGGGACGAGGCCCTGTGTCCGTCCTGTCGACAGCGGAGGGCGGAAGCCGTTGCCGACGCGGGCAGCGTGCCGGACACGACTTCCCGGGGCGCGGCAGCGGTTCGGGAAGTACTGCGCGGCGGCGCGGGGGCGTTGGAGAGCCCGGCTTACAGCTTCTGGAACGACGCCGTGTAGACGCCGGTCTCCTGGGTCACTCCGCCGGGCTGGAGGCACTGCTGGATGCTCGGCTGGACCACGTCGAGGACGGTCTCGACGGTGTCTCCTTCGAACTCGCCGGCCGTCGCTGTGCCTCTGAAGGTGCTGAGCACGTCACTACCGGTCGAGCTTGCGGTGAACTTGCCGCTGGCCGTGCTGGTCCTGCCGTTGTTCCAGTGGAACGTCAGGGTGGCCGGGCCGGTGAAGACCGGCGTCAGACAGGACAGGGTGAAGGTGCCGTCGAATGACTCCGTCCTGCTGGTCAGGGTGGGGTCTGTCGAGGCGCAGCTCATGTGCTGGTCCGTGTGGACGTGCACAAGCTGAGGCTTCAGCGTCAGACCGGGGGTGAAGGTGTCCTGTTCTGTGCCCTTGCAGAGGACATCGACGGTGACGGCGTGGGCGGAGGTCGCCGGTCCCGTCAGAGGGAAGGTCATGGCAAGCAGCAGCGCAGCTGCTGCTGAGGCAGGTACGGTTCTCCTGGTCTTCAGCGCACGCATGACAGACCCTTTCGTCCGGTACGGGGTACGACGGCCCCGTCGAATACCGGCCATGGTCGACCCGTCCGGGTCGCCGTGGACATGCCCGCGAAGGGGCGCACAGGCGCCTCCCAGGGCGCGCACGACACCCGGACACCTCTCCCGCCGGGTTCAGCGTGCCGCGAGGTCGAGTGCCGGCCCCTCTGACGCGGCAGAGCCTGATTCCGCGTTCAGTGCTCCTCGCGCCGGACGGCGATCAGTTCACGGCGTCGGTTCCACTCCTCCGCGCTCACGGAATTCAGCATGCAGTCCCGCCATGCGCCGTTGATGAAGCGGTGGTCGGGCTGTATGCGGTCCGGGGAGAATCCCAGCTTGCCGAGCGCCCCGTGCTCTTCGAGCGCCTTCATCCTCGGTTCGTTGTCCAAGGGGATCCACCCGCTGACGCGTCGCACCCCGAGCTCCCGGAAGGCGAAATCGAGGATCACGCAATGCGCGTCGGTTCCGTAGCCGTGTCCCCATTCGTCCGAGGCGATGGCACAGCCGATGTCCTCGACCTGGGTGCCGGAGTGCTCGATGCGGACGAAGCCGATCGCGCGGTCTTCTTCGCGCCTGGTCACCGCCAGATAGAACTCGGTCCGCGGGGACAACTGCGCGCTCTTGACCGCTTCTTCGATCCTGGCCCGGGTCTCGTCGTGGTTGCGGCTGTCGAACGACAGCCATTTGGTGACACGGTCGTCGCCGAACACACGCTGCATGTCGCCGACGTCGTCGAGGGTGAAGTCGCGCACCACGACCGCGTTGCCGACCAGCCTGAGGGGATACACCGCAGGGCCTCCTCGTCCATGGGTGCCTGGCGCCGGATGCCCCCGGCGCGGAGGCCTCAGCCGGACATTCCAGCCGACCGCGTCGGGACGCGGCAAGAGGCCGGTATGCGCTTCCGGACAGAGGACGCGCTCTCCCAGGGCGTGGGTAAGTCGGCGTCGAACGTGCCGCGATCCCGGTGGTGAGTAGGTCGGAAAGTCGGGCGCTTGGCGTGTGCCGTTAGAAGTTCGTGCAAGTTCCTGGCATGGGAGAGTTGACCCAGCGCAAGCTCGGTCATGTTGTTCGCCACTCAAGACACCGGAGGGCGCCATGACTCTGCATCGACTGGGCAAGGACCCCGAGAGCCCCAACAACGGGTCACCGACTGTGTACGTGGACGACGAGACCGGGAACTACATCCTGCAAGGCTGGCGTGTCACCGACCCCGAGCGGTTGGCGCAGATGGACATCCCGGCCCATGAGACCGTGATCGAGTTCCCGAAGCGCATGATGCAGTTCTTCCCGGAGGTGAACAGTGGCGACGGCCACGACGTTTGAGGAGCTGTTCCGCTCCGCCCGATTCAGCGCGTACCACCTGGAGATGCGGGACGCGTACGGTCTCGATGACGACTACCGGGAGTGGACGGCAGGCAACCGGTTCGATCCGGCGGAGCGCTGGCCCTGGTGGATCGAACTGGTCTCCGCTTCGGTGGCCCGTGGTGTCGCTGTGCATCGGGCGCGCGTCGTCTCCGAGCCGGTCTCCGGGTACGTGCGGTATGAGTACGAGCTCACCAGCGCGCACAACGTCAAGGCCGGTGAAGTCGTTCGATGGCTGCCCCGCCGGCAGGCTTCCGGGCTGGCTCTGCCCGGTAACGACTTCTGGCTGTTCGACGGTACGTCGGTCCTGTTCAACCATTTCGCCGGGGACGGGACGATGACAGGCGAAGAGCTGGTCACCGACCCCGCCGTGGTGGAGCTGTGCGCGTCCGCGTTCGCCACGGTGTGGGAGCGCTCGGTCCCGCACGAGGAGTACCGGCCGGCCTGACGGCGCGTACCCGGATCAGTCGAACGTGACTTCCTCGTCCAGCATCCAACGAGCCCGAGAGGCCCTGGGCAAGCGCCTGCGCGAGATCCGGAAGGATTCGGGTCTGACAGCGCGGGAGCTTGCCGCACGGGCGGGCTGGCACGAGAGCAAGTGCAGCCGTATCGAGAATGGCCGTACGGGCCCGTCGGACGACGATCTGCGGATGTGGGCGCTCCATTGCGGCGCTGAGGGGCAGACGGCCGACCTGATCGCAACGGCGCGCAACATCGACGGCGCGTATGTCGAGTGGCGGCGCATGGAGCGCTCCGGGCTGCGTCGCGCGCAGGAGTCGGTCATTCCGCTGTGGGAACGCACGCGGCATTTCCGCGCCTACTCGTCGTGGCTCATCCCCGGCCCGCTCCAGACCCGTGCCTACATCGAGGCACTGTTGAGGTCCATTCGTGATCGGCGCGCGCTACCTGATGATCTGGAGGCGGCCGTGCAAGTCCGCGTCGACAAGCAACGCGTTCTGCACGAGGGGCCACGTCGCTTCGCCGTGATTCTGGAAGAGAGCGTGCTACGGCACCGTATCGGTGGCGCTGAGACCATGGCTGGGCAACTTGGCCACCTGTTGTCCCTCGCGACGCTGCCCAACGTCAGCCTCGGAGTGATCCCGTTCAGCGCCGACCGCACAGCGCTGTGGCCGGTGGAAGACTTCTGGATCTTCGATGACATCCAGGTCAACGTCGAGTTGATCTCCGCGTTCCTCACGATCACGCAGCCGCACGAGATCGACATGTACGCCCGCACCTTTGCCGGCCTCGTCGGCTTGGCCGTCCACGGCGCTCCTGCGCGTGCGCTCATCGCAGCGGCGATCGACGCCGTCGGGTGACCGCGCGCAAGTCCGCGCAAGTTCGTTGAGGCCAACTCCACGATGTTCCTAGCTTGTCCTCAACGGACGACATACGAGGCGGCGGCATGGCCCCTCGCGAAAGAGGAGGTGGGCAGATGAGCGCTGGGAGCGTCGACACGTACGAGACGCGTACACCCGATACCGAAGGATGGCGTGGCATTCCCTTCCGTCACCCGGTCGACATGGAGGTGGACGGCGGCAAGCACGACGGGGGACCCATGCCCCCCGAGGCTCCGCGCGACCCACAGCCCGGCAGTGGCAACGGCGGCAAGTAGATCGGTCGGCCCGGCATCGCCGAGTGACTGCCCCGGCTGATGTTCGCTGTGGACGTCAGCCGGGGCTCGCCGATCAAGAGGGCGGCGAGCGCGTCCTCGACGGGTCGAGGTCGGATCAGATGGACATCCCCAACCATGAGACTGTGGTCGAATTCCCGTGACGGACGGTGCAGTTATTCCCGGAGGTGCATGGTGGCAGTACCGACGTTTGAGGATCTCCTGCGCCGGTGCGAGCGGTCCGCCGTTCATCTGGAGATGCGCGACGGCTACATGCGCGACGATCCGATGTTCGTGGCATGGCGGGGAGGGCACCGGGATGACCCGGCCGACCGGGATTCGTGGTGGCGGCCGTGGCTGACCCTCATCGAGCAGACCACGGCTCGTGGCGTGGAAGTGCGCCGAGCCCGCGTCGCCAGCGAGCCGGTCTCCGACTATGTGCGGTTCGAGTACGACGTGACGTTCTCCAACGTCGTGGCAGGTGAGCAAGTTCGTTGGTTGCCTCGCCACCGCGCCACTGACCTCGCTCTGCCGGGCAACGATTTCTGGTTGCTGGACGGCACCACGGTGGTGGTCAACCACTTCGGCGGGGACGGGCAGTTCACGAGCGAGGAAGTCACCACGGAACCGGCGTTGGCCAAGCTCTGCGCATCGGCTTTCGAAGCGGTGTGGGAACGAGCAGTGGCCCACGAGGAGTACCACCCGGCCTGACCGTCACATGCCCTCGCGCGGGCGCCGGCCGATTCTTCGGCGAGCGTGAAACCTGACACATCGCCAGAAAGTGCCCCCACCTTTACTGTTACATTGCCGGTACGACCTGTCCGGAATGCGGCCAATGGCGCGCACTTCTGCCTATGGGGGGCTTTTTCATGTCGATTTTCAGACGCTTGGCGTCCGTTCCGCTCGTGCTGACGGTCGGTGCCGGGGCGCTCGCGCTGGCCGGGCCCGCGCAGGCCGACTCGGGGGGCGCGGCCGACGTGGTGGCCAAGCTGCCGGTCGGCTCGTTCGGTCAGATGGTGGTCGACGAGGCGAACCAGCATGTCTTCATCGCCGAGAGCGGCAACTCCGGTACGGCCTGGAAGCTGCTCGTCTACAACTTCCGGGGTGAGCTGGTCAAGGCGTGGGACGACGCGGCGGTCACCGCGCTGGCGCTCAGCGAGGACGGGCGGACCCTGTACGCCGCGGGCGGCGCGCTCTACGAGTACGACACCGCGACGCTGACCAGGAAGACCAAGAACTTCTTCCAGAACACCACGTGGGGGAGCTGCGACCGGCAGTTCGCCCTGTCCGGGGACAAGGTCTGGTACACGCACCCCGATTCCAGCGGTAAGCAAGGCTGCGCCGACGGGTACTTCGAACTGTGGAACCTGAAGGGCCCCCTGTGGGGCGAGGTCCGCGAACGTGACTTCCGGTACGCCATCAACGGGCCCATGCGCCTGGCCGTGTCGCCCAAGCTGCCCGGCAAGATGATCCTCGGCACGGACGCCACCCCGTCCAGCCCGAACCCGGCGCTCTACCTGCTCGACATCTCGGGCGAGAAGATAAAGATCGATCAGCAGCGCTTCTTCACGAAGGGGGCGGACGCCGCCGGCTTCGATCTGAAGGACATGGCGTTCAGCCCCGACGGCAAGCGGCTGGCCGTCGCCGACGGCAAGGGCGGGCACCGTCTGCTCAACAGTTCGGACCTCTCGGACGCCGCGACCGGCTACCAGCCGCTGACGGACGGGGCCCGGGCCACGGCGGTGGCCTTCAGCGGCGACGGCAAGTACGTCGCCCGTGGCGCGGCGGCCTCCGGTGACGGCGCCGACATCCTCGTGCAGAACGCCGACCCGGCGACCGGCACCCAGCAGCGCGCGTACGTTTTCGACAAGCCCGACCAGGGCGACCGGGTGGCGCAGCGCGGCCTGGCCTGGGGCGGCAAGGGCCGCGACCTGTTCGCCGTCACGACGAACGCCGAGCACAGCGGCTACTGGCTGCGGGTCCTGCACGACCCGCAGCCGGTGTACGACGCGCGGTTCGCCGGGGAGCTCGGAACCGACGCGCAACAGCCCGTCGTCGGCGCCCGGTTGAAGATCAACGGTCGGCTGGAGCTGGACGGGCCCGCGCCCGCCGAGCCCGTCAAGGTGACAGCGGTACGTGAGGACGCCGACGGCAAGCACGCCGTGGGCGAGGCGACCGTGGCGGAGGACGGGACGTTCACCGTCGAGGACACGCCCGCGCGGGTCGGCCGGGCCGTCTACACCGTTTCGTTCGCCGGTGACGCGTCGCACCGTCCGGGCAAGGACGCCACGCTGACGGTCCAGGTCGCCAAGGCGAAGTCGGCCATCGGGCTTTCCGCGCCGGAGCGTTCGCGCATCGGGCACGAGCTGGACTTCACCGGCAAGCTGACGTCCGACGGCGCGGCGATCCCGGAAGGTCAGACGGTGACGGTGGTCCGCAAGGCGCCGCTGGGTGCGGAGAAGACGCTGGGTACGGCGAAGGTGGCCGCCGACGGCACGTTCCACGTCGTCGACAAGCCGTGGGCGGCGGGCAGGACGACGTACACGGTGAGCTGGAACGGCGGCGACTCCCACGAGGGCGCGTCGGCGACGGCGACCGTGAAGGTCGGCCTGCGCGGCTGAGCCGGCCGAAGGCCCCCTGGCGAGGCGTCAGTCGGCGATGCCCAGCACCGCCGCGTGGGCGCGGAGGCGCCCGCCCGCCAGGGTCGCGCCCGCCGTGTCGCCGCAGGACGTCGCCACGACGAGGGCCTGGCCCGCGAGGGTGTGGGCGCGCTGGTGGAGGGCGCTGACGCGGGCCGGGTCCGCGGTGGCCGTCGTCGGTGCCGCCCGCAGGGGCGGGGCTCCGCGCAGTCGCGTGACCCGTTCGGCGAGCCGCCGCGCGGCGTCGTCCAGCGCGGGCGCGGGGGTCAGCGCGCGCAGTTCGTCGGTGACGGTCAGCAGGGCGGTGAGGTGGCCCGCGAGGCGGATGTCGAGTTCCTCCTCGCGGGTGCGCCGCGGCCCGCGGATCTTGCGGCACTGGCCGGCCATGCTGTGGACCGACTTCGTGCGGATCGGCTCGTACATCGATGGCCTCCTGGGTACACGTAAGAAGGCCATCCTAACTTAGACAGCGTCTAAAGTTGTTCTGCTTACAGATCGGATGCGGGCTACGGCTGGCTGTAACCGTCCAGGAAGTTGCCGATCCTGGTCACGGCCTCCGCCAGATCCTTGGTGTTGGGCAGTGTGACCAGGCGGAAGTGGTCCGGCTCCGGCCAGTTGAAGCCCGTGCCGTGCACCACCATGATCTTCTCGGCACGGAGCAGGTCCAGGACCATCTGCCGGTCGTCCTTGATCTTGTAGACCTTCGGGTCGAGCCGCGGGAACGCGTAGAGCGCGCCCTTGGGCTTCACGCACGTCACGCCCGGGATCTGGGTCAGCAGCTCGTGCGCCACGTCGCGCTGCTCCAGCAGCCGGCCGCCCGGCAGCACCAGGTCGTTGATCGACTGTCGCCCGCCGAGGGCCGTGGCCACCGCGTACTGCGCGGGCATGTTCGCGCACAGGCGCATGTTGGCGAGGATCGTCAGGCCCTCGATGTAGCTGTCGGCGTGGGCCTTGGGGCCGCAGACCGCCATCCAGCCGCTGCGGTAGCCCGCGACGCGGTAGGCCTTGGAGAGGCCGTTGAAGGTGAGGGTCAGCAGATCCGGGGCGATGGCGGCCGTGGGGGTGTGCGTCACGCCGTCGTAGAGGATCTTGTCGTAGATCTCGTCGGAGCAGACGATCAGGTTGTGGCGGCGGGCGATCTCCGTCAGGCCGCGCAGCATCTCGTCGTCGTACACCGCACCCGTGGGGTTGTTGGGGTTGATGATGACGATGGCCTTGGTGCGGTCGGTGACCTTGCGCTCGATGTCGGCGAGGTCCGGCATCCAGTCCGCCTGCTCGTCGCACCGGTAGTGCACGGCTGTGCCGCCCGCGAGCGACACCGACGCCGTCCACAGCGGATAGTCCGGGGCCGGGACGAGTACCTCGTCGCCGTCGTCGAGCAGCGCCTGCATCGACATCTGGATCAGCTCGGAGACGCCGTTGCCGAGGTAGACGTCCTCGACGGACAGCTCGACGCCCTTGGTCTCGTAGTGCTGCACCACCGCGCGCCGCGCGGACGGCAGCCCCTTGGCGTCCCCGTAGCCGTGCGCGTCGCCGACGTTGCGCAGCATGTCCTCGAGGATCTCGGGCGGGCACTCGAAACCGAAGATCGCCGGGTTGCCGGTGTTGAGCTTGAGAATGCGATGACCTGCCGCTTCCAGCCGCATCGCCTCCTCGAGCACCGGGCCACGGATTTCGTAGCAGACGTTGGCGAGCTTCGTTGACTGGATCACCTGCATGACGGCCACCTTACGGGGGCGCACAGGGGGTCGCGCGCGCTTTACGGCCGCGTGGGTGCGGCACACGCGGGCCCGATGTGCCCCGGATCATGCGACCGGCGTGCGACGGACCGTGCGCCCCACAAGAGCATCCGTACGCCTGCCGTCTTTCATCACAAAGCTGCCATCGATCAGGACAAAAGGAATGCCGGTCGGAAGGGTCCTCGGGGCTTCGAAAGTGGCGCCCGCGGCGACCGTCTCCGGATCGAAGAGCACGAGATCCGCACGGAATCCCTCGCGCACAAGACCCCGGTCGGGCAGCCGCAACCGGGCCGCGGGGCGCGACGTGAGATGCGCCACGCACTCCTCCAGCGACAGCACTCCCAGCTCACGGACGTAGCGGCCCAGGTAGTGCGGGAACGTTCCGTACGCGCGCGGATGCGGCTTGCTGCCGTGCAGGATGCCGTCGCTGCCCGCCGTGTGCGCGGGGTGCCGCATGATCGCCCGTACGTTTCCCTCGTGGCCCACGTGCTGGAGGACCGTCGGCCCGAGGCGGTCCGCGAGCAGCAGGTCACGGGCCGTCGTCCACGGCTCCTCGCGGCGCCGCCGTGCCGCCCCGGCGATCGTGGTGCCGACGTATTCGGCCGACTCCGGGTGTGTGACGCCCGAGATCTCGACGGCGTCCCAGTCGACCGGCACCCCGTGACAGCCGTCCGACCCTTCGACTTCCATGGCGTGACGGATCCGGTCCGCGGTCCCGTCGTCCCGCAGCCGCGCCAGGACCGCGTCCGGCCCGCCCTCGTTCGCCCAGCTCGGCAGCAGCGCGGCGAGCGTGGTGCAGCCCGGGGTGTACGGATAGGTGTCCAGGCTGATGTCGGCGCCCGCCGCGCGCGCCGCGTCCAGGAGCGCCAGCAACTCGGGGGCGCGGCCCTCGTTCACCCCGAAGTTCATCGTCGCGTGGGCGAGGTGCAGCGCGCAGCCCGCCTCCCGGGCGAGGGCGATCACCTCGGCGTACGCGGCGAGCGCGCCCGCGCCGTAACTGCGGTGATGCGGGCAGTAGTAGCCGCCGTACGCGGCCACGACCCGGCACAGTTCGGTGAGTTCGGCATCGGTCGCATACATGCCGGGCGTATACGTCAGCCCGGACGACATGCCGACCGCGCCCTGCTCCAGCCCCTCCGCGACGAGCCTTCTCATCCGGTCGAGTTCGCCGGCCGTGGCGGGACGGTCCTCCCAGCCGACGGCCAGCGCGCGGACGGTGCCCTGGGGGACGAGGTACGCCGCGTTGACGGCCGTGCCCTGGCGGTCGAGGCGGTCGAGGTATTCGCCGACTGTGCGCCAGTCGAAGTCGATTCCCTCTCCGCCGCCGTTCCAGCCGGCGATCTGGGTGCGGACCCCTTGCAGGGTGCGGTCGTCGACCGGGGCGTAGGAGAGACCGTCCTGGCCGATGACTTCGAGGGTGATGCCTTGGGCGGCTTTCGCCGTGTGGGCCGGGTCCTGGAGGAGGGCCAGGTCGCTGTGGGCGTGCATGTCGATGAAGCCGGGGGCTAGCGCCAGGCCGTTCGCGTCTACGACGCGTTTGGCGGTGGGGCGTTTGCCGTCGCCTTCTCTGTGGATCTCGGCGATTCGGCCTTCGGCCAGGGCGATGTCGGCTCGGTAGGAGGCTTTGCCGGTGCCGTCTATGACGCGGGCGTTGCGGATGACGAGGTCCATGTGCGGTGTCTTTCTCCCGTTCTCCCGTGGGGCGCCTGCGGCGGGCTTGTTCCCCAGCCCCGCCCCTTCCCGAAACCGGGGGAGACCCCCGGACCCCGCAACACGGCTTCGCCGCGTTGTCCTCAAACGCCGGACGGGCTGGATTTGCGGACCGTGGTTCTTTGGTCTGCGGCCCGCAGGCTTGCGGCCCGCAGGTTGTGGACCACGCCGGCAAAATCAGCCCGTCCGGCGATTGAGGACGCGGCCGCAGGCCGCCCCCGCCGCAGGCGGCAACGGACCCGCAGGCGGCGAACCGGCCCGCAGCCGGGGGAAGACTCGCCGCAGGCGGCGACGGCCGGTGGTCAGAAGAAGGTGCGGATGTAATCCGTGACCGTGCCGTCCTCCGCGGCCAGCGGAATGAGCTGCCACTTCTCGAAGACCGTGCACGGGTGCGACAAGCCCAGCCCCACCCAGTCCCCGACCTCCAGCTCGACCCCGTCGTCGAGCGAGACGAATGCATGCTGATCGGCCAGCCCGATGACCGTCATGCCGGAGGCACCCCGTACGGAGCCGTCACGCGCGGACCGTACGACCTGCGGCTGCGGCAGGTCCAGGTCGTACGAGGCGTCCCGCTTGCCCGCGTTGAGGTAGGCCCGGCCCGGTTCCGGGCGGGAGACGACCTGGGTCCACAGCCGGAAGGCGGGCCGCAGGGCGCCCTCCTCCGGGTGGCGGTTGAACGGCGTCTTGTGGTGGTACGAGCCGTCGTCGTGCGTGACGTACGCACCCGAGCGCAGCAGCTTCAACACCGGTGCGGACAGCGGCGGGAGCTCCCCGAAGACCTCGGCGACCGTGTCGAACCACGCGCTGCCGCCCGCGCTGACGACGATCTCCTCCACCCCGGCGAACCGGCCCGCCTTGTCGAACTCGACCGCCAGTCCGGTCAGCCGCCGCAGCCAGGCGCGCACGGTCCCGGCGTCGGCCCCCGGGATCTCCGCCTCGTACCCGGCGACGCCCACCAGGCGCAGTGTGTCCGTGGCCGCCACGGCGTCCGCGACGGCCCTGCCGTCGGCCTCCGTGCGGATACCCGTACGGCCGCCCTCGGCGCCCAGTTCGACGACGACGTCGAGGGGACGGACCGCTCCCGCCGCGCGCAGGGCCGCGTCCATCAGCTCGACGCCGCGCACCGAGTCGGCATAGGTGACGAGGCGGAAGTCCGGGTCCGCGGCGAGTTCCGCCGCCAGCCAGCGGAGCGCGGACGCGTCCACGACCTCGTTGGCGAGGAAGATCCGCTGGATGCCGAACGCGCGGTAGACGCGGACCTGCGTGGGTACGGCGGCCGTGATCCCCCAGGCCCCGAGCTCCAGTTGGCGTGCCAGCAGCTGCGGGGCGAGGGAGGTCTTGCCGTGCGGGGCGAACGCGAGGCCGTGCTCGGCGGACCAGCGCTCCATGAGCGCGAGGTTGTGGTCCAGCGCCTCGGCGGACAGGGCGAGCACGGGCGTGGTGAAGCCGCCGGTGAACAGCGAACGCCGTTCCGCCGCCAGCTCGCCGACCGTCAGGCCCTCGGCGTCCGGCGGCAGCCCTTTGAAGCGGTGGTCGACGCGTTCCTCCGCGAGGCGGGCGAGGGCGTTCTCGGCCTCGGCGGAGGGGCGGGCGGCGACGGCCATGGAGCCTCCAAGATCGGTCGGGTCGACGGCGTTGCATCCTGTGCAACATTCGTTGCGCAGGGCGCTCAACGCTGTCTAACATCCCGGCAAGCGGTGGGTCAACGGTCCGTCGGACCGCTCGGGGAACCGTTGCATAGTGCGCATAAGGCGCGGATCAGGGGGCGAGGCGTCATGATCGCGAACGTCTCCGGGGGGTCGGATGTCTTCGGCCCCGATGACTTCGACCCCGACGCTTTCGACGTGGTCTGCGTCGGTGAAGCGATGGTCACCTTTCGGCCCGCGCGGCCCGCGGCCTCGGGGCGGCTTGTCGATGTACCGGCCTTCGAGCGGGGGGTCGGGGGTGCGGAGTCGAATGTCGCGTGCGGGTTGGCTGCCGCCGGGCATCGGGTTCGGTGGGTCGGGCGCGTCGGGGCGGACGGGTTCGGGGAGTACGTGGTTGCGGCTGTCGCCGCGTTCGGGGTGGACGTTGCTGGGGTGCAGCGGGATTTCAGGCGGCCTACGGGGGTGTACTTCCGTACTGCCGGGGAGCGGGCGTTCCCGAAACCGGGGGGTGCCCCCGGGCCCCCGGCTGTTCCGCCGTTGCCGCCTGCGGCGGAGAGCGGCCTGCGGCCGCGTCCTCAAACGCCGGACGGGCTGAATTGTTGCCCGGACGGGCTGAACAGCTGCCCGGACGGGGTGAATTGTTGCCCGGACGGGCTGAAAGGCGCGCACCCGGTGCCAGGCCCGCCCCTCTCCGACGTCCTCTACTACCGTTCCGGGTCCGCCGCCTCCGCCATGTCGCCCGCGAACCTCCCTCCCGACAGCGTCGGAGCGGCCCGCATCCTTCATCTCACCGGGATCACCCCCGCCCTCTCTCCCGACTGTCTCGCTCTCACCCGGGAGCTGACGAGACAGCGCGCCGGGCGGCCGGTCGTCTCGTTCGACGTCAACTACCGGGCTCCCCTGTGGCAGGGCGGCGGCGCAGCCGTCCTCGTCGGGCTCGCCCGTGCTTGCGACATCGTGTTCGTCGGGGAGGACGAGGCAGAAGCCGCCTGGGGGGTGCGGGGTGGTGCCGACGCGGTCAGGGCGGTGCTGCCGGAGCCGGGCGTGCTGGTCGTCAAGCAGGGGGCCGCGGGGGCCACAGCGTATGTGCGTGAGGGCGGCGCCGACCGCGTCGTGACCGTACCCGCCCTCCGCGTCGACGTCGTCGCGCCCGTCGGTGCCGGGGACGCCTTCGCCGCCGGGTTCCTCTCCGGCACCCTGCGCGGGCTGCCCGTCGAGGAGCGGCTGCGGCACGGGCACCTCATGGCGGCCGCTGCCCTGACCACCGCCGAGGACCTCGCCGCGCCGCCGCCCCGCCCGTACGCCGACCGGCTCGTCGCCCTCGACGACGCCGCATGGGGCAGACTGCGTCTCGGACCCGGCTGGACCATGGAGGACCGCACAGCATGAGCCAGACCGTCGACCGCGCGCTCCGTATCCTCCCGCTGCTCGCCGAGGGCCCCGCCAACCTCGAACAGGTCGCCGGACGGCTGGACGTCCACAAGTCGACCGCGCTGCGCCTGCTGCGCACCCTGCACGAACACGGCTTCGTCTACCGGCAGCAGGACCAGCGCTACCGCCTCGGCGCCCGCCTGTTCGCCCTCGCACAGCAGGCCGTGGAGGGCCTCGACGTACGGGAGATCGCCCACCCCCACCTCGTCGCCCTCAACGAGCTCTGCGGCCACACCGTGCACCTCGCGGTCCACCAGGACGACGAGGTGCTGCACATCGACAAGGTCGACAGCCGGTACCCCGTGCGGATGTACTCCCGCATCGGGAAACCCGTCGCGATCACCGTCGCCGCCGTCGCCAAGCTGCTCCTCGCCGACCTGCCGGAGCCCGAGCGGCGCGCCGTCGCCGAACGGCTCGACTACCCCGCGTACACCGCCCGTTCCACTCCCAACGCGGCCGCGTTCCTCAGGGAGCTCGCGACCGTCCGCGCACAGGGCTGGGCCACCGACCTCGGCGGCCACGAGGAGTCGATCAACTGCGTCGGGGCGCCCGTCCGCGGCGTCGACGGCCGTGTGGTCGCCGCCTGCTCGATCTCCGCGCCGAACGTCGTCGTCACGGCCGCGGAACTCCTCGAACTCCTCCCGCTGCTGCGCCGCACCGCCGACGCCATCAGTGCGGAGTACTCCGGGAAACCTCATATTCATTAAGGAGAGTTCATGACCGAGAAGCTCGAAAAAATAGCGCTCACCCCGGCCACCCACACCGCCCCGCCCGCCAAGTTCTCGCACGGCGTCAGGAAGGGCAACATCCTCCAGGTCGCCGGCCAGGTCGGGTTCCTGCCCGCCGTCGAGGGCGAGGAGCCGGTCCCGGCCGGCGACACCCTGCGCGAGCAGACCCTGCAGACCCTCGCCAACGTCAAGTCGATCCTGGAGGAGGGCGGCGCGAGCTGGGAGGACGTCATCATGCTGCGCGTCTACCTCACCGACCCCGGCCACTTCGACGAGATGAACACGATCTACAACGAGTACTTCGCCGACCTCAAGTCGGTCCCGTCGGCGCGCACCACGGTGTACGTCGGCCTGCCGGGCGACCTCCTGGTCGAGATGGACGCTCTCGCCGTCCTCGGCTGAACCTCCTGTCGTACGCCGGCCGGGCGCGAACCGGCCCGTCCGGCGTACGTGAACCCCTGCGCGCCCCTGCCTGGAACTGCCTGTGACCCCTACGGAGTTGCCATGCGCATCACGCTCGCCGCAGGCGGAAAGGGCGGTCTCCTCGCCCTGATACCGGGAACCGGCGGCCTGCTCACCGTGGCCGCCCTCGGGATCGCGCTCCTCCTCCTGCTGATCATCAAGGTCAGGCTCCAGCCCTTCGTCGCCCTGCTCGCCGTCTCCATCGCGGTCGGCCTCGCCGCGGGCCTGTCCGTCACCGAACTCTTCGGCACCGTGCAGAAGTCCGGGGCCGTCTCGCTCGTCGAAGCGGGCATGGGCGGCACCCTCGGGCACATCGCCGTCATCATCGGACTCGGCACGATGCTCGGTTCCATCCTGGAGGTCTCCGGCGGCGCCGAGGCCATCGGCTCGCGGCTGCTGGCGCTCTTCGGCGAGCGGCGCGCCCCGCTCGTCATGGGCGTCACCGGCGTCGTCTTCGGCATCCCGGTCTTCTTCGACGTCGGCATCTTCGTCCTCGCGCCGCTCGTGTACGCGGCCGCGAAGCGGAGCGGCCGGTCGATCCTGCTGTACGCGCTGCCGCTGCTGGCCGGGCTGTCCATGACGCACGCGTTCCTGCCGCCGCACCCGGGCCCGGTGGCGGCCGCCGGGCTGCTGAAGGTGGACCTCGGCTGGGTGATCCTGATGGGCGCCGCCGCGGGCGTCCCGGCCGTGCTCGCCGCCTGGGCGTACGCCGCGTGGATCGGCGCGCGCGTCTTCGTGCCCGTGCCCGCCGACATGGCCGAGGCCGCGGCGGAGGCGCGGGCGGCGGTGGCCGCCGAGCGGGCCGAGGGGAGCGAACGGCCGGTGTCCATGGGTGCGTTGGCCGCCGTCATCGGCACTCCGCTGGTGCTGATCCTCCTCGCGACGTTCTCCTCCGTGGCCTTCGGCCCGAGCACGGGACGGTCGGTCGTGGAGTTCTTCGGTCACCCCTTCGTCGCCCTGACGCTCGCGCTGTTCCTCGCGTACTACCTGCTGGGCATCCGGCGCGGCTGGTCGCGCGCGGCACTGGAGAAGGTCTCGACGGCCTCGCTGAAGCCGGTGGGCAACATCCTGCTCGTCGTCGGCGCGGGCGGGGTGTTCGGCGCGGTGCTCAAGGGCAGCGGCGTGGCGAAGGCGCTCGCCGACACCTTCGACAGCGCGGGACTGCCCGTCCTCGTCCTCGCCTGGCTGCTCTCGGTGGTCCTGCGGGTCGCGCAGGGCTCGGCGACGGTCGCGATCGTCACCACGGCGGGCATCGTCGCGCCGCTGCTGTCGGAAGGCCGCCACTCCCAGGCCCAGTTGGCGCTGGTCATCGTGGCCGTCTCGGCGGGATCGATCTTCGCGTCGCACGTCAACGACGGTGGCTTCTGGATGGTGGCCAAGTACTTCGGGATCTCGGAGCGGGACGCCCTGAAGTCGTGGACGGTGCTGGAGTCCGTCCTGTCGGTGGCCGGGTTCGCGGTGGCGGGGCTGCTGAGCACGGTCGTGTAGGTCCTGGTTCGTCCTCTTGAAAACGCTGCCGGAAACCGGTCAACTTCCCTCTCACTTGCGGCCTTTTGATTGCGCGCGCCCTCACCGGCCCCAACAATGCACACGTCAAAACTGACCGCCACTGACCGCTTCGGAGAGGATCCACCCCCCATGACGCGTTTCAGCAGACCTCTCGTCGGCACGCTCGCGACGCTCCTGCTCACGGGAACGGCGGTGGCGGGAGCCGGTACCGCCTCCGCGGCCGGGCAGTCGCCGGCGGCCAGGACCAAGGCCGTCGACTTCGCCGGGACGGTCGCGCTCAGCAACTGCTCCGGCTCGCTGATCAAGCTGCCCAACTCGGCGGACAACGACCCCGGCCTGGTCATGACCAACGGTCACTGTCTGGAGACCGGCATGCCGGGCCCCGGCGAGGTCATCACCGACCAGCCGTCCTCCCGCACGTTCACCCTGCTCAACTCGAACGCGGGCAGCGCCGGCACGCTCCGCGCCACCAAGGTCTCGTACTCCACGATGACCGACACCGACGTCACGCTGTACGAGCTCGACCAGACGTACGCGCAGATCAAGCAGCGCTACCGGATCGACGCGCTGAAGCTGTCCTCCGACCACCCGACCGCGGGCACGCCGATCAAGGTGGTCTCCGGGTACTGGAAGAAGATCTACTCCTGCAACGTCGACGGCTTCGTCTACCGGCTCCGTGAGGCCGACTGGACCTGGAAGGATTCCCTCCGCTACACCCCGTCGTGCAACACGATAGGCGGCACGTCCGGTTCGCCGGTCATCGACGCCAATTCGGGCAAGGTCGTCGCCATCAACAACACCGGTAACGAGAACGGTGAGCAGTGCACGATGAACAACCCGTGCGAGGTGGACGAGAACGGCCAGGTGACCGTGCGCCAGGGCATCAACTACGCGGAGGAGACGTACGGCATCGGCGACTGCTTCGGCACGGGCAACAAGCTCGACCTGAGCCTGCCGAACTGTGCGCTGCCGCAGCCCGCGGGCGAGGAGTACGCGCGGCGGTAGCGGCCCGGGGCTTCGCCCCGGACCCCGCAACACGGCTTCGCCGCGTTGTCCTCAAACGCCGGACGGGCTGAATCAGCCCGTCCGGCGCTTGAGGGCGGGGCCGCTGGGGGCACCCCCGGACGGAGTCTGGGGGACGCTCCCGCCGCAGGCGGGTCCGGCTACGGCAGCGCGTGCACGTGCGGTCCCACGACGCTCGACCAGGCGTCGGCCGCCGTCGCGTCCCAGTTGGTGGACCACGTCATCGCGCCCCGGATGCCCGGGTACGTCTTCGACGGCTTGAACGAGCCGCAGTGCGTCCCCGTCGCCAGGCAGTCGAGCGCGTCGTTCACCACGGACGGGGCCACGTATCCGCTGCCCGCGCCCCGCGTGGAGGCGGGCAGGCCCAGGCCGACCTGGGACGGGGCGAGGCCGCCCTCCAGCTGGACGCAGGCCAGGGCGGTGAGGAAGTCCACCGTGCCCTGCGCGTAGACCTTGCCGTCGCAGCCGTTCATCGAACCGCTGTTGTAGAACTGTGTGTTGACGACGGTCAGGATGTCCTTGATGTTCAGTGCCGTCTGGAAGTAGCCCGCCGACGTCGACTGCATGTCGATCGTCTGCGGCGCCATGGTGATGACGAGCTTGCTGCCCGCCTTCGCCGACAGGGCGCGCAGCGCCTGCGTCATATAGGTCGGGTTGAGCCCGTTCTCCAGGTCGATGTCGACGCCGTTGAAGCCGTACTTCTGCATCAGCGCGTAGACGCTGTTGGCGAAGTTGTTCGCGGAGGCCGAGTCGTTGACGCTGACGGTGCCCCGCTCGCCGCCGATGGAGATGACGACATTTTTCCCGGCTGACTGTTTAGCGGCGATGTCGGCTTTAAACGCGGCTTCCGAATAATTCAGCGACGGGTCGAGCGTGAAGTCGACCGCCCCGGGCGTGGTCGTCGCGTCGGCGAAGGCGACGGCGATGATGTCGTACTGGCTCTGGACGTCACCGATCTTCTGGACGGTGGCACCGTTGTTGAAGTTCTGCCAGTAGCCGGTGACCGCGTGCTTCGGCACGGACGGCCCGCCGCCGCTGCCCGCGCTGGTGGTGGCCGTGACCGCCGCCGACCTGGGGGACTCCCCCGAGGCGTTGGCGGCCGTCACCTCGAAGCGGTACGAGGTCGACGGCGCGAGCCCCGTCACGGTCGCCGATGTGCCGCTGACGGACTGCACCTTGCTGCCGTCCTGATAGACGTTGTAACCGGTCGCGCCGGTGGCCGCCGCCCAGGACAGCGCCACGGACGAGGAGGTGACCGCCCCCGCCGTCAGCCCGCCCGGGGCGTTCGGGACCGGGTCGCCCGGATCGCCGCCGCCCGGCCCGGTCAGACTGAAGTCGTCCGCGAAGTACGCGGGCTGCCCGTACCAGCCGTGCGTCCAGACGCTGACCGAGGTGGTGTTCGGACCGGTGGTGAAGCTGGTCGTGAGCTGCTGCCAGTCGCTCGCGGACGGCGTCCAGGTCGACACGTCCGTGGTGCCCGTACCGCTCGCGCCGAGATAGACGTACGAGCCCTGGACCCACGCGCTCAGCGTGTACGAGGAGTTGGGGAGCACGCTGACGGTCTGCGCGCACTGGGCGCTGTCGGAACCGGCGGGCGTGGCCTTGAGGGCGCCAGTGCCGCCGTGCACGGGCGAGGAGACCACGGTGCCGCTGCCGCCCGTACAGCTCCAGGGGGAGAGCCCGGACTCGAAGCCGGGGTTCCGCACGAGGTTGGGGTCGGCGGCCCGCGCGGGGGAGCCGCCGAGGGCCGTCAGCCCGGCGGCCGCGAGGACGGTGGCCAGAACCGCGCCGAGGCGCCGTCTCCTGCCGATGGATATGACGCGTTCCACTACTGCCTCCGGTGGGAAGGGAGTTGAGGGTGTGATTCCGGGGAAGGCCCAGGGGGGTGCGTGGGGGACGTGGGGGAGGGCCGTCACCGTATGCGCGTAAAGATGGTCTAGTCCAATGCGTCCGTCAATACATTCGTCAAGGCTTCACCGGAAGTCCCCAGGCCACCGCGGGGGCGCACGGGTCAAACCCCGAGGAGCGGTTCTCAGCCGCTCCATTCGTGGATAAAGTGCGGAGGCGCCAGCACCGGGCAGTTTCGATGTGCGGCCGCCGCAGCCCCCGCGGCCGGAGTGAACGGGGAAGCCGACGTGCCCATCGCGATAGCGGTCACCAGCCCCGACCTGGTGCTGCCACCACCCGACGGGCAGGCCCCCGACGCGGCCGTGTTCCAGCCGCCCGACGCCCAGCCGCTCGACACCGCCGTCACCCAGACCGCGATCCTGCTGGACCAGTGCGGCTACGTCGTCACCCTCTACCCCGACTCGCTCCCCGGCCCGTACGTCCGCCGCCTGCACATGATCCGGTCCGTGCTGGAGAGCGACCGGCTGGCCCTGCTGCCGCTCGCGCTGCCGCCCCTCGCCGTGGGCGTCCTGGCCCGCCAGTTACGCCAGTTGTCCGTGTCCGACCTGAGCCCCGGTGTGCTCGCCTCGGCGGCCCGGCTGCTCGCGCACTACGTCTACGCGGGCGCCCAGCTCTCCAGCGTCGCCCGGCTCGACCGGGTGGAGGTCGGCCTCGGCACCCACCTCGGCTCGTACCTCCCGGGCACCCGGTTCGGGGTTCTCGTCAACCCCGCGCCCCGCCTCGTCCGCGTCACCGACGAGGCGCCCGACGGGCCCGCCTTCGGCACCGTCCTCACCGTCGGCCGCGGCAGGCCCGTCAAGGGCGACGACTGGGTGGTCGGCACCCTCGCCCCCCACTGGCGCGTCCAGGGCGTCCAGGAGACCGCCCTGCCCGTCGAATCCGGCCGCTGGTGGGGCACGCACCGGGCCGTCGAGTTCGCGGCCGCCATCCCCGACCCCTCCGTCCTCTACCAGCTCGTGTCGTCCGTCCGGCGCGAGGAGTGCCACTGGTGCGGCCTCGAACTCATCGGTGACCGCTGCGCGTTCTGCTCCGGACCCCTGCCGCGCGCCGCCGGCGGGCACGCCCTCGACCCGCCCGCCCGCCACCGCGCCGCCCCGGCCGGACGCTGAACCGCGATGCCGCGCCCGCCCCGCGCTCCTACGGCCCACCACAGGCCCCAGCCCCGAACGAGGTCCGCCGCCCCATGAACTCACGCCAGCGCCGCGGGATCATCCTGCTGCTCCTGTCGGTCCTCTGCGCGCTCGGCGCGTTCGCCGGGGTGTTCTCGGTCATCCACGACGCGGAGTCGAAGCTCGGCCCCGAGACCACCGCCTACCGGCTGCGCGCCGACATCCCCGCCTACCAGCCGCTGGAACAGGCGGCGGACCGGTTCGAGAAGATCTCGATGCCCAAGCGCTGGCTGCCCGCCACCGCCGTCACCGACCTCGGCGACCTGACCGGGAAGATCGCCGTCACCCCCCTGCGCAAGGGCTCGCTCCTCCAGGAGGACATGATCACCCCCCGGCCCGAACTCAAGCCGGGCCAGCAGGAGATCGCCATCATGATCGACGCCGCGACGGGCGTCGCCGGGAAGATCGACACCGGCTCTCGGGTCAATATCTTCGCCACCTTCGACGGCAAGGACCAGGGCACCAAGCCCGTCTCCAAGGTCATCGTGAGCAACGCCCGGGTCCTCGCGGTCGGCAAGCTCAAGGCCCTCGACCGCGACGGCAACAGCGGCACCGGGGCCACCACCCGGCACGCGGGCGAGGCCGTGCCCATCACCTTCGCGCTCGACACCAAGGACGCCCAGCGCGTCGCGTACGCCGAGTCGTTCGCCTCGCACGTACGGCTCGCCCTGGTCGCCCCCGGCAGCGACGACGAGATCAGCAGCGGGGACCGCACGTACACGCTCGACGGCGACAAATAGCGGCCGGGGAACGGCACAGGAGAGGCGAGGACACGGTGACGATCAGAATCCTCCCGGCCATCGGCGACCCGGACGCCGCCCGCGCCATCGGCGGGCTCCTGGGACAACTGCCGGGCGCCGAACCACTGCCGGTCGCCGGGGACTCCACCCGCCTCCTGGACACGCTCGCCGTGCTGGCCGCCTCCTCCGTCGAGGAACTCCCCGAGGTCGTCCTCGTCCACGAGCGGCTCGGGCCGTTACCGGCCCTCGAACTCGTCCGCGAAGTGGCCCTGCGCTTCCCCGCCACCGGCGTCGTCCTGGTCAGTGCGTCCCCCAGCCCTGCGCTGTACGCGGCCGCCATGGACTCCGGCGCGCGCGGCCTCGCGGGACTGCCGCTCTCGTACGAGGAACTGGGCGCCCGGGTGCAGGCCGCCGCCCAGTGGGCCACCGGCGTCCGCCGCCACCTCGGCAGCGGCGGCGACGAGGCCGCGGGAACCGGCCCCGGCGGCACCCTGGTCGCCGTCACCGGCGCCAAGGGCGGCGTCGGCACGACCGTCACCGCCGTCCAGCTCGCCCTCGCCGCCCGCGCCGCCGGACGCAGCGTCGTCCTGGTCGACATGGACCTCCAGTCCGGCGACGTCGCCTCCTACCTCGACGTCCAGTTCCGGCGGTCCATCGCCGACCTGGCGGGCATCAGCGACATCTCCCCGCGCGTCCTCCAGGAGGCCGTCTTCCCACACCCCGTGGGGGTGGGCCTGCTGCTCGCACCCGCCGAGGGCGAGCGGGGCGAGGAGGTCGGCGACCTCGCGTCCCGCCAGATCATCGGCGCCCTCCGCGGCCGCTACGAACTCGTCGTCGTGGACTGCGGCACCCAGATCACCGCCGCGTGCGCCGCGGTCGTCGAGACCGCCGACCTGGCACTGCTGGTCACCACACCGGACGTGGTGTCCGTACGGGCCGCCAAACGCATGGTGCGCCTCTGGGAGCGGCTGCAGATCCGCAAGGCCGCCGAGACCACCACCGTCGTCAACCGGCACACCCGCAGCGCGGAGATCCAGCCGCCCCTCGTCGAACGCGCCACCGGCACCAGGACGGCCCGCACCGCGATCCCGGCGGGCTACCGGGAGCTCCAGGCCGCCGTCGACTCCGGCCGGATGCAGGACCTCGACGCGCGGTCCGCCGTACGGCAGGCCCTGTGGACGCTCGCCGCCGAACTCGGGCTCGCCACGGGGGCCGCCCCGGGGAACAGACCGCGCGCCGCCGCCCACGCGGACCGCTCGCTCCCCGGCGGGCTGCGCCGACGACGACCCCCCGCCATAGGGCCTGGCGGCCCGGGAGACTCCGGCGGTACGGGCGGCACGGGCCCGGACCAGCTCGCCCCCGTGCCGACACCGACCAGCCGCTTCCGCCGACGGGGCGGCGGCGACCGGGGGCAGGTGGCGGTGGAGTTCCTCGGCATCCTGCCGCTCGTCCTGGTGGTGCTCGCCGTCGTCTGGCAGTGCGTCCTGATCGGCTACACGTACTCCCTCGCCGGCGACGCGGCCGACAAGGGCGCGCGGGCCGGGGCGACGGGCGGCGACTGCGCGGCCGCGGCGAGCGCCGACCTGCCGGGGGCATGGGGGGACGACGGCATCGCCTGCGGCCCGGCCGACGGCGTCTACCGGGCGAAGGTCTCACTGTCGGTCCCGGTGCTTTTTCCCGGGGCGGTCAGCTGGCCGTGGCGGGTGGGGGGTTCGGCGGGGGCGGCGTTGGAGGAGGAACGGCGGTGAGGCCACGTGAGCGGACGGGTGCGGCACCGTTGCCGCCTGCGGCGGAGGCTCCCTTCGGGAGCGTCCTCAAACGCCGGACGGGCTGGATTTGGCCGGCCTTCGCTGTCAGGTGCGGGACCGTGCCGCTCCGGGGTGACACGGGACTGCTTCGCTTTACGTCCCGCGTCACCCCTGCGCGTCCCGGCCCCTCACGTCACACCAACTCAGCCCGTCCGGCGATTGAGGACACCGCGCGGAGCGCGGTCGGGGGTCCGGGGCGCAGCCCCGGTTTCGGGAAGGGGCGGGGCTGGGGAACAAACCCGCCGGGCCGCACCCGGACGAGGGCCCCCGCAGGAGCAACGGCGCGCACCCCAGGACCCGGTCGCCGCGACAGCGGATCGGCCTCCATCGAGTTGCTCGGCTTCCTGCCCGTACTGCTGCTCGTCGGCCTCGCCGCCCTGCAACTCGGGCTCGCCGCATACGCCGCCCAGCAAGCCGGCAGCGCCGCGCGCGCGGCGGCCCGTACGGCCACACAGGACGACCCGAGGACCACACCGGCCGCCGCGGGCCGCGCGGCGCTCAGCGGCTGGCTGCACACCGACGGCGCGCCCGACGCGCCCCTGTGCGAGGGCGGCGGGCAGACCACCGCCACCGTCACCGTGCGCATCCCGGTGGTCGTGCCGCTCCTCGGCGACCGGTCCGTCACCCGCCGGGCCACCATGCGCTGTCCCACCGACCCGCTGCCCCCGAGGAGTGCGCCATGAGCCTGCGGGCGCGGATCGTCGCACCGGAAACGCCCGTCGACGGCCGGGAGCCGGGCCATCTCGTCCCCGTCTACCGCGCGAAGCTGCTGGAGGAGATCGACCTCGCCGAGATGTCCTCGCTCGCCGCGGGCGAGCGCCGCACCCGGCTGGAACGGGTCCTCGGGCACATCATCAGCCGGGAGGGCCCGGTCCTCTCCACCGCCGAGCGCGACCGGCTCATCCGCCGCGTCGTCGACGAGGCCCTCGGGCTCGGGGTGCTCGAACCGCTCCTGGAGGACCCCTCGATCACCGAGATCATGGTGAACGGCCCCGACCAGGTCTTCGTGGAACGCGCGGGCCGCGTGGAGCTCGTCCCCGTGCGGTTCGCCTCCCACGAACAGCTGATGCAGACCATCGAGCGCATCGTGTCCACCGTCAACCGGCGCGTGGACGAGTCGAATCCGATGGTCGACGCCCGGCTCCCCAGTGGCGAGCGCGTCAACGTCATCATCCCGCCGCTGGCGCTGAACGGCGCGACACTGACCATCCGCCGCTTCCCCCGCGCCTACACCCTGCCCGAACTCATCGGCATGGGTACCCTGGACGAGCGGATGCTGATGCTGCTGTCCGCGCTCGTCCGCGCGAAGTTCAACGTGCTCGTCTCCGGGCCGACCGGCTCCGGCAAGACGACCCTCCTCAATGCCCTCTCCGGGCTGATCCCGGAGGGCGAGCGCATCATCACCGTCGAGGACGCCGCCGAGCTCCAGCTCCAGCAGGCCCACGTCATCCGCCTGGAGTCCCGCCCCCCGAACGTCGAGGGCAAGGGCCGGATCACCATCCGCGACCTCGTCCGCAACTCCCTGCGGATGCGCCCCGACCGCATCATCGTCGGCGAGGTCCGCGGCGGTGAGACCCTCGACATGCTCCAGGCCATGTCCACCGGCCACGACGGCTCGCTCGCCACCGTCCACGCCAACAGCGCCGAGGACGCCCTGATGCGCCTCCAGACGCTGGCCTCGATGTCCGACGTCAAGATCCCCTACGAGGCGCTGCGGGACCAGATCAACAGCGCCGTCGACTGCGTCGTCCAGCTCACCCGGCACGCCGACGGCTCCCGCCGGGTCGTCGAGATCGCCCTCCTCGACTCGCACGGCCGGGAGGACTACCGCCTCGTCACCGTCTGCCGCTTCGACGCCCTGCCGATGGACGCCGACCGCATCGTGCGCGGCCGGTTCTCGTGCTTCCCCGTCCCCGAACGCGTCGCCGGCCGGCTGCGGATGGCCGACGAGTCCGTACCGCCCGCCTTCGGCGTCGCCGCGTTCCCCACCGAGCTCACCGTCCGAGAGGCGAGGCAGAGGTAACCGCACATGAACGCTCTTGTCCTGCTGACCGCCGGAGCCACCCTGCTGTGCTGCTCGCTCGGCACCGCGGGTGTCCTGGTGTACGCGGCCGGGAAGGCGCGGCAGCAGTCGCTGGTGGACCGGCTCTCCGACACCCCCGCCCTGCCGCCCGCGGGCCGCACCCGGTACTTCCGCCGCCTCGACCGGAGGCTGCGCGCCACCCGCGCCGGACACCGCCTGGAACGGCGGCTCGCGTCCACGGGGATGGACGTCACACCGGGCGAGTTCACCGTCTGCGCGGCCGCCTCCGCCGCCGCGCTGTGGCTCCTCGCGGCATCCGCCCTCGCGCCCTTCTTCGGGCCGCTGGCCGCCCTCACCGCGCTCTGGTCCGCCGCCGCCTTCCTGAGCCTGCAACGCCGCAAGCGCATCGAGCGGTTCATCAGCCAGCTGCCCGAGCTCTCCCGCATCCTCGCCAACGCCACCCAGGCCGGACTCGCCCTGCGCACGGCACTGGGCATGGCCGCGGACGAGATGGAGGCCCCGGCGGGCGAGGAACTCGCCAAAGTGGCCGACCAACTGGCCGTCGGGCACTCGGTCGACGACGCCCTCGGCGAGCTCGCCGAACGGCTGCCCTCCCGCGAACTCGTCGTCCTCGTGACGACCCTGGTCCTGTCGAACCGGGCGGGCGGCACGGTCGTCAGCTCGCTGCGCAACCTCACCCAGACCCTGGAGGAGCGGAAGGAGACCCGCAGGGAGGTCCGCACCCAGCTCTCGCAGGTGACCGTCACCGCCTACGTCGTCCCGCTGATGGGCGTCGGCACGCTGCTCCTGATGGACCGCATCGCGCCCGGTTCGATCGACCGGATGACCTCCACCTTCCTCGGCCAGGCGGCCGTGGTGGCCGCCTTCTGCCTCTACGGGCTCGGCTTCCTCGCCATCCGCCGGCTGTCCCGTATCGACGTCTGAGAGGGGCAGGAGATGGGCTTCCTGCTGGGTCTGCTGGCCGCGCTGTCCGTCGCGGGCGCCTGCGCGGGCGTCGCGCTGTACCGCAGCGAGGTCAAGCTGCCCACCGACCTCGCTCTCGCCCTGGAGGTCGGCTCGACCAGGACCACGGCCGTCGGCTCCGCCGTCGACCGGCTCGGCATGCGGTACGCGCCCCTGGTGCTGCGGATGATGGGCGAGAAACGGGTCGCCAAGGTCCGCGGCCGCATCGACCGCGCCGGGAACCCCGGCGGCCTCACCGTCGACCGGTACGCGGCCCGCCGCGCCGTCTACGGCTTCCTCGGCTTCGGCGGCGCCCTGGTGATGCTGTCGGCCGGCCGGTTCGTCATCGCCCTGCTGCTGATCGCCTTCGGGCTCTTCTGGATCGAGGTCGGCATCTGGGCGGCCGTCCGCGAACGCAAGGACGCCATCGACCGCACCCTGCCGGACTTCCTCGACGTCCTCGCCGTCGTGGTGAGCGCGGGCCTCGGCTTCCGGCAGGCGCTGGACCGGGTCTCCGAGAAGTACGAGGGACCGTGGGCCGACGAACTCCGCATCACCCTGCGGCAGATGGACATGGGCGTCGGCAGGCGCCAGGCGTTCGAGGAACTGCGCACCCGCAACGACTCGGAACAGGTCGCCCAGTTCGTGACGGCACTCCAGCAGGGCGAGGAACTGGGCGCGCCCATCGTCGACACGCTGATCGCCATCGCCGACGACATGCGCCGCACGGACGCCCAGCGGGCCCGCCGCCGGGCGGCCCGCGCCGTACCGAAGGCAACTGTCGTGATCACCACCTTCATGGTGCCGGGCACGATGATCCTTCTGGTGGCCGGATTCTTCCTCGGGTCGGGCACGAACTTCGGCTCGATCATGGGGCATTGACATGGGCTGCTGATGCTGCCGGGGCCACTGATGCGGAGAGTGGAGGTGGGGCGTGTGGGGCGCATCTGTTCGGTGGTGTCCCAACTGCCGTGGCCGGGAAGGGATTGTGGCCGCGGGCCCTGTTCCGCCAGTGCTGTTCCGGCGTACTTTTCCTGTGTCGTGAACGGCACCATCCACCACACCCGCATGCCGTGCCGGACGGCGGAGGCCGTCCATGGAGGGGAAGACGATGCAGAAGCCGGACAAGCGCAGCCCGGGAAACGGCGGACTCCTCCGGGGCGACCGCCTCGCACAGGGGGACCGGGGACAGACCGCGATCGAGTACCTGGGCATCATCGCGGTGGTCGTGGCGATCGTCCTCGTGCTGACCCGGACCGACTTCGGCAGCGCGATCGCCAGCGCCATCTCCGACAAGATCTCCCAGGTCACCAGCGGCTGACGTACGGCGACGCGGGCCAGGCCTTCCCGATCTACGTCACGGCGGTCGCCGCCCTGCTCTTCCTCGCGCTGGCGTTCTTCGCCGTGGGCCAGGCGGGGGCCGACAAGAACGGCGCCCAGACCGCCGCGGACGCGGCCGCCCTCGCCGCCGCCCAGAGCTACCGGGATCAGCTGCGCACGGGCCTGCTGGGCGCCCTGAACGGCGGCGCGTGGGCGGACTGGCTCTCCGGCCGCGCGGGCGACCCGGCCGCGGCCTGCGGCGAGGCCGCCGCCTACGCCCGCGGCAACGGCGCCGAACTCGTGGGCGGCTGCGGGGCGGTGGGCGTGCTCCCCGCGTCGTTCGAGGTCACGGTCCGCGCCTCGGAGCCCGTGGGCCGCTCCGTCGTGCCCGGCACCGAGGACACCCACGCGACCGCGCGGGCCCGCGCGGTCGTGGAGCCCCGCTGCACCGGGAAGTCCCCCGAGGACCACAAGCCACCCGTCGACATCGTGTGCGACGGCCGGGTGCTCTCGATCGACCCGGCACACCCCGACGACCTCGCGAGAGCGATCCGGGCGCTCTTCACCGTGCGACTGGCCGACTGACCCTCCGCCCGACCCTTCGCCGTACGACTGGCCGACCGAAAGGACCGTACCGGTATGAGCGAGCCTGCTTCTTCCATGACCGGGAGCGCGCGTCCCGGCCTCCCCGACTCCGGGCCGCCCGCCGCACCGCCCGGCCGCCCGCGGGACCGGGGAAGGGACGGCCGGACGCGCGCCGGACAAGCGGCGGCACTCGCGGCCGTCGCGGCCCTGGCCCTGTCCGCCTGCGGCAGCGGCGGCAGTGGTGGCGGCGACGCCGGCAAGCCGTCCGGCACTCCGGCGGCCCGCAGCGCCAAGAACGCCCCCACCGGCGAGGTCATAGGCGAGATGAAGGGCCCGGACGGCGTCACCATCGCCCTCACCTCCGCCCAGCGCGACGGCGGCGGCTTCGTGACGGTCAGCGGCACCCTGACCAACCGGGGGAGCAAGCCCTTCAACGCGGTCCACTGGTCGTCGAAGGAGACGGAGATGAAGTCCCGCTCCTCCCTCTCCGGTGCCTCACTCGTCGACGCGTCGGGCAAGAAGCGCTACCTGGTGCTGCGGGACACCGACGGCGAGTGCCTGTGCAGCACCGGCCTGACCAACGTCAAACCCCAGGAGGACCGGCCCGTCTTCGCACAGTTCCCCGCGCCCCCCGAGAGCGTCACGGCCGTCGACTTCCAGCTGCCGGCCATGCCGTCCGTCCGCGTCAAGATCTCGGGGTGAACCGCGCCGTGCCGATTCCCCTGCTTCCCCTGCTTTCCCTTCCTCGGATCAGCTGCGGCACGGCCGTCGTCGCGGCCCTGTCCACCGCCCTGTTGGTCACCGCCCCGCCCGCGCGCGCGGAGAGTGGGCCCGGCAGCCCGGCCGACACCCGGCCGCCTGTACGGATCGACGCCTCCGCCCCCGGCCTCAAACTGCGCTCCGGCGCGAAACTCGCGCCCGGCCGGGTCCTGGACATCAAGTCCGTGGTGGAGACGGGCGACGGCGGGGAACGGCGCGAGGACACCAATGTGAACGTCACCTTCGCCCTCCAGGCGGAGGTCCTGTTCGACAAGGACAGCGCCGAACTGGGCGCGGACGCCGCGGCCCGCATCCGGACGATCGCCGCGGAGGCCGGCAAACAGCACGCCACCACGCTCCGCGTCTTCGGCTTCACCGACAACCTGGGCTCCGCCGAGCACGGGCTGGAGCTGTCCAAGGAGCGCGCGAACGCGGTGCAGCGCCAACTCGCCCAGGACATCGGCTCGTCCGGCGTCGCCTACCAGATCCGCGGCTACGGCGATCAGTACCCGATCGCGGACAACTCCTCGGAGGACGGCCGCAAGAAGAACCGCCGCGTCGAAATCAGCTTCCCCCGCCGCGGCTGAGCGCTCCGCTGGAAGTACGGTCACTCGGCCGCGGGCCGAGAAAGGCCCCGTCCGGTCACCGGCCCTCGCGCCCCCGCCCCGCCACACGGCAGGATGGGTCACTGCTGGGGCCGTTGAGGGAGGCGGGCAATGAGGGTCCGGGGCAAGGCGAGAGCCGTGCTGGCAGGGGCAGCCGCCCTCGTCCTCCTCGCGGCACCCGCGAAGGTGTCCGCCGTCACCGCGGCCGACGCCCCCGTCCCGTACCGGATGGCCCCGGACGCCCAGGGCGTGACCGGCTCCGAGAACACCGCCGACGCGCCGCAGTTGCAGTCCGGCGGGCGCACCTACCGGGACACCCTCGAACCCGGCCGCCGGAAGTACTACACCGTCCACCTGGACGCCGGTTCCAGCGCGTACGTCTCCGCCGTGGCCATACCGCGCCCCGGCGGTTCGATGGGCTCGCGGGACGGCATCGAGGTGGCCCTGGCGGCCCCGGACGGCAAGCAGTGCGGGCCGGGGCGGCACCGCACCTTCCTCTCGGCCGGCGGCGCCTACCCGGTCGCCGACTACGCGGAGCGGGCGGCGGGCGCGGGCGGCGCCTGCGCGGCGGCGGGAACCTACCGGTTCTCCGTGGAGCGCGGCGACGCGGCGGGCGGCGACCCGGCCGCGGTCCCGGTCGAGCTGAAGTACATGACGGGCCCAGCGGACGCCGCGCCCGCGGACACCCGGGCGGTGGCCGGGAGCCGGACGGCCACGCCCGGCGGGTCCGGCTTCAACGACGCCGTGGAGATCCGCCCCGGCACCGTGGACGACGAACTCAGGCCGGGCGAGACCCACTTCTACCGCGTGCCGGTCGAGGCGGGCCAACGGCTCGCCGCGAGCGCACGGTTCGGTGACGCCCCGGACGTCGCGGGCCCGCCCTATGTGATCACCGGCGTGCGGATGGGCCTCAACAACGCGGCCCGCGGGTACGTCATGAACAGGACGGGCGGTTATCAGGGGACACCCGCCGCCCTCTCGCTCACCACGCCTCCCGTGGCGGACGGCACCGACACCACCGGCGGGGACGCCGCCCGGGGCATGCGGCTCGCCGGGTGGTACTACCTCCAGGTCAGCCTGAACCCCAAAGTGGGCCAGGGCCGCCCGGCGAAGGGCCCGGTGAAGGTCCCGGTCACGCTCACGGTCGACGTGGGCAAGGACGTCAAGCCCCCGCCGCGGTCGGCCCCGTCGGGCCTCTCGGCGGCCACCGCGGCCCACACGCACGACGACCGCCTGCGGCTCGTCGGCTACGTGGGCACCACCACGGGCTCCCTGCTCCTCCTGGCCCTGGCGGCCTGGACCTGGGCCGCCCGCCGCACCGCCCGCTAGGTACGTACCTCCACCCGCACCCCCGCCCGCAGCCCCCAGCCCGCCATGGCCCCGGCCGCGGCCTCCAGCACATGCCGCGACCGGGGCCGCGGCAGGCCCAGCCGCCCCGTCGGCATCGTCCGCACGGCCAGCACTCTCAAGTCCCGGTCCAGATAGGCGACGTCGATGGGGAACCGCATCCCGAAGGTATGGACCGACGAGGCCGGACTCAGGAGCAGCGCCCCCTCGACGGTGTCGCGCCCGAGGAGCCCCCGGGTGCGGGCCCGGTACGAAGCGGCGATCTCCAGCGGCACCACGGCCGCGCCGACGAGCAGCCGCGCGGACCCGTCACGCATGCCGCGACGCGTTCCGTCACGCGTTCCGCGATGCATCCCGCCACGCACTCCTTCACGCATGCGAGGACTTTATCCACAGGCTCGGGCGGAGATCCGCGGATCTCCGTAACCTCGTTGCATGGACGTGCTGTTGACCTTCCTCGCCGCCCTGTACGGGGCCCTGGCCGGGGCGGCGCTGCCCCGGGCGCGCTACCGGCTGAGCGTCGAGCCCGAGCTGCCCTGGCGGTCGGCGGGCCCGTGCGGCCACGCCCTCGCGGGCTGGCTGGGCCGGGGCCGCTGCGGGCAGTGCGGCGAGCGGTACGCGCCGGGCGCGCTCTGGTGGGCCGGGGTGACGGGCCTGGTGTGCGCGGGCCTCGCGGCGGCGGTCGGCGCGCGCCCCGAGCTCGTGGTGTGGCTGCTCGCGGCACCGGTGGCGGCGCTGCTGGCCGGCGTCGACTGGTCGGTGCGGCGGCTGCCCGACGTGCTGACGCTGCCCCTCGCGGCCGGGGCGGCGGCGCTGCTGGGGGCGGCGGCCCTCATACCCGGGGCGGCGGGCTCCTGGCCGCGGGCCCTGCTGGGCGGACTGGTGCTGGGAGGGGGGTACTTCACGCTGTTCCTGATCCACCCGGGCGGGATGGGGTTCGGCGATGTGAAGCTGGCGGTCGGCCTGGGCTGCGCCCTGGGGTGGTACGGCTGGCAGGTGCTGTTCCTGGGGGCCTTCGCGGGGCTGCTGCTGGGTTCGCTCTACGGGGCGGGGCTGCTGCTGACGCGCCGGGCCGGCCGGGGCGCGGCCCTGGCGTTCGGCCCGTTCATGATCGCGGGCGCCTGGCTGGGCCTGCTGCTGGGCGGCTCGGCGGTGTAGGAATCCGCCCGCCCTCACTATTGGACCGCCCAATCCAAAACGGGTACGGTTCCCCCATGGCCCGACCGAGGAAGTTCGACGAGGAGCGGGCGGTCGACGCGGCGCTGGAGGCGTTCTGGACCGCCGGGTACGAGGCGACCTCGACCCAGGACCTGTGCGATGCCACGGGGTTGGGCCGCAGCAGCATCTACAACACCTTCAAGAGCAAGCACGACCTCTTCCGCAGGGTCCTGCTGCGCTACATGGAGGGCAAGGCGGCGCTCCAACGGGAGCTGTTCGACGGCGACCTGCCGGCGCGGGAGAAGATCCGTACGCTGCTGGAGACCGTCGCCGACGAGGAGTGCGACGGTGACGGCCGCGGCTGTCTGGTCGTCAACACCGCCGTCGAGCTCGCGCGCCGCGACGCCGAGGTGGCGGACGACCTGCGGCGCGACTACCGCCGCCGGCTCGACCTGCTGACGGGTGCCATCGAAGCGGCGCAGCGCGAAGGCGAGATCGACGCCGCCAAGGACGCGGACGCGCTCGCGCACTTCGTGGTCGCCACCATCAGCGGCATGCGGGTCTCGGCGCGCACCGGGGGCGACCGCCGGGTGCTGGACGGCATCACCCGGGCCGCGCTCGACGCGATCTGACCATCCCCGCTTCACACCCCCCTTTCCTCCGCCCATGCTTCTGCCCGCGTTTTTCCTGCCCGCATTTTGAACTGTGCGTTACAAAACAACGAGAGGTGAACGGCCGTGCCGCGCGCCATATATGTTCTGGCCTTGGGCATCTTCGCCATGGTGACCAGCGAGTTCGTCGTCGCCGGGCTGATGCCGCAGATGGCGGAGGGGCTGGCTGTCACCGTCCCGGAAATCGGCTATCTCATCACCGCCTTCGCGGCGGCGATGGCCGTCGGCGGCCCGTTCCTGACCGTGGCGGTGCTGCGGCTGCGCCAGAAGCAGGCGCTGATGGTCCTCTTCGCGGTCTTCCTCGCGGGCAATGTGCTGGCTGCCACCGCGACCGGCTACGGGGCCATGCTGGTGGCGCGGATCGTCACCGGTGTCGCCTCGCAGGCGTTCTTCGGCGTCTCCATCTCGCTGTGTGCCCAGCTGGCCCGCCCGGAGGTACGCGGCCGCGCCGTCGCCGTGGCCCTGAACGGCCTGATGCTGGGCACCCTGCTGGGCCTGCCGCTGGCCACCGTGATCGGCGAGCACTTCGGCTGGCGCGCCGCCTTCTGGGGCGTCACGGCTCTCACCGTCGTCGCCGCGCTGTGCACGCTGCTCGGCGTCCCCGGCCTGGAGCGCGCGGCCACCGGGGGCGGCGGCATCCGGCAGGAGCTCCGCGTCTTCGCGCGCCCCGGGCTGTGGCTGACGCTCTCCACCAGCACCTTCGTCATCGGTGCGACGTTCTCCGCGTTCAGCTACCTCACCCCGGTCCTCACCGAGGTCACGGGCTTCGCCACCGGCACCGTCCCGCTGCTGCTCATCGCGTACGGCGCGGCCACCGTGGCCGGCAACACCGTCGTAGGGAGGCTCGCCGACCGGCACGCCCTCGGCGTCCTGCTCTGCGGGCTCGCCCTGAACCTGCTGTTCCTCGTCGGGTTCGCGCTGCTGGCCCACCTGCCCGCCCCGGCCGTGGTGTGCGTGCTGGGCATCGGCCTCGTCGGCGTGACCATGAACCCGGCCCTGGTCACCCGCGTACAGCGCGCGGGCAACGCGGGCCCCCTGGTCAACACGATCCACTCCTCGTTCATCACTCTCGGCATCATCATCGCCACCTCGGTCGGGGGACCGGCCATCAACGCGTTCGGGCTGCGGGCCCCGCTGTGGCTCGGCGCGGCGATGGCCGCGACCGGCCTCCTCACCCTCGTCCCCGCCCTCACCCGCCGCTCGGCCCCGGCGGCGCGGGCTCAGGGCCGTATCGCGGCAAATGCCACGATCAGCGAACAGGTCGCTACAAAGGAGACACAGACCGTGTGACGCCAAAAGACGTCAAACGCGTCAACCCGATGAGGAATTTTCAGGAAGTTTTCGGAAGGCCTCAGGGGGGACATCCGGCCGACTGTCGAATGGCTTGTTCTACACCGTAGGCCCGGTGCTGGCAGGGTTTATGCACATGCGAGAGGCCCCTGCCCACTGCCGAGTTCAAGATCAATAACGTCACTGAGCGTCAGCGCGGGGCGCGCCGTCACCCTCGTCGGTGCGCACAGCACCGCCTCGGACCGGTTAAGGTGGAAACCCCCCCTCGGGCCGGTCCGTATCCCCCCCACGGACCGGCCCGTTTTCTTTCCCTCACATCACCGTGGGTGATGATTCGTATGAGGTTTGAGAGCCGATCTAGTTCCCGCCACGGTTCGCCCAGATATTGACACCCTCGGTGCTTACCGCGAAGGAATCGATCTCCGCCAGCTCCTCGTCGGTCAGCTTCGGGGCGCCGACCGCGGCCACGTTCGCCTCCAGCTGCCGCACGCTGGACGCGCCGATCAGCGCCGAGGTCATCCGCGGGTCGCGCAGCACCCACGTCAGGGCCAGCTGCGCCAGCGACTGGCCGCGCCGCCGCGCGATCGTGTCGAGCCCCCGCAGCCGCCGTACGACGTCCTCCGTCAGCAGCCCCGGGTCCAGCGACTTGCCCTGCGCGGCCCGCGAGCCCTCCGGAATGCCGTTCAGGTACTTGTCCGTGAGCATGCCCTGCGCGAGCGGGGCGAAGGAGATGCACCCCATGCCCTCGCCCTCCAGGGCGTCCAGCAGCCCGTCGTCCTCCGTCCAGCGGTTGATCATCGAGTAGGACGGCTGGTGGATCAGGGCGGGCACGCCCATGCCGCGCAGGATCCGCGCGGCCTCCCGGGTCTGCTCCGCGCTGTACGAGGACACGCCCGCGTAGAGCGCCTTGCCCTGCTGGACGGCGGACGCGAGCGCGCCCATCGTCTCCTCCAGCGGGGTCTCCGGGTCGAAGCGGTGCGAGTAGAAGATGTCGACGTAGTCGACACCCATTCGGCCCAACGACGCGTCGAGAGACGAGAGCAGGTATTTCCGCGAGCCCCACTCGCCGTACGGACCGGGGTGCATGAGATAGCCGGCCTTGGTGGAGACGACGATTTCATCGCGGTACGGGCGGAAGTCCTGGGCGAAGATCTTGCCGAAGTTCAGCTCCGCGGAGCCGGGCGGCGGG
This sequence comes from Streptomyces sp. NPDC002537, assembly GCF_053594975.1. Lineage (NCBI taxonomy): Bacteria > Bacillati > Actinomycetota > Actinomycetes > Kitasatosporales > Streptomycetaceae > Streptomyces > Streptomyces sp. NPDC002537. The sequence goes on along the minus strand of NZ_JBSFWT010000002.1, from coordinate 126,508 downwards.
CCGTAGTTGTTGGCCAGGTCGAAGTGGGTGATGCCCAGGTCGAAGGCCCGCCGGAGAATGGCGCGCTGCGACTCCAGGCTCCGGTCGTCGCCGAAGTTGTGCCACAGCCCGAGCGAGATCGCGGGCAGCTTGAGGCCGCTGTGCCCCGTACGCCGGTACTCCATCGCGGCATAGCGATTTTCGGCTGCACGATAGTGAGTGGAATGAGTGGAATCGGTCATGTGTATCTGACTATCACGGTCTTGTGACAGACCGAGTTGGGTCCTCGTGACACGCGGGCAGTAGTGTGGCGCCCTCGGGGCGACCGCCGTGGCATGGAGGGGCTGGAAGACGTGAAGTTGCGCGACCTGGTGTACAGGCTCTACGCACGCCGGGTGGAAGGCCGCCTCGACCATGCGCAGGTGCCCAAGCACATCGGTGTCATCCTCGACGGCAACCGCCGCTGGGCGCGCGCCGACGGCCGGACGCTGGAGCAGGGCCACCAGGCGGGCGCCGACAAGATCCACGAGCTGCTCGGCTGGTGCGCCGAGACCGACGTCGAGGTCGTGACGCTCTGGATGCTCTCCACCGACAACCTCGACCGGCCGGCCGACCAGCTCACCCCGCTGCTCGGCATCATCGAGAACACCGTCCGCGGCCTCGCGGCGGACGGCCGCTGGCGCGTCCACCACGTCGGCACCATGGACCTGTTGCCCGCCCGCACCCAGTCGGTGCTCAAGGAGGCGGAACAGGACACGACCGGCGTCGACGGAATACTGGTCAATGTCGCGGTCGGCTACGGCGGTCGGCAGGAGATCGCGGACGCGGTGCGGTCGCTGGTGCTCGAAGCGGCCGACAACGGCACCTCTTTCGAGGAACTCGCCGAGATGGTCGATGTGGAGCACATTTCCAAGCACCTCTATACGCGTGGCCAGCCCGATCCGGATCTGGTGATCCGCACCAGCGGCGAACAGCGGCTGTCCGGTTTCATGCTCTGGCAGAGCGCGCACTCGGAGTACTACTTCTGCGAGGTGTTCTGGCCGGCCTTCCGAAAGGTCGATTTCCTTCGCGCGCTGCGTGATTACGCGGCGCGGCACCGCCGCTACGGCTACTGACCCGCCGCCCGGGAGAGCTTCCCCGGGCCGAGTTCGGGCGCGGCTACGGCCGCTGGTGGATCGGCCGTTCACCTCGTCGTCGCATATGCCGTTGCATGGTCAAGCGGTCGAGCGGGAATATCCCCTCCAGGTCGACGGTCTGTCCAAAGACCGTCGCTCTGCCAGCGGGTGGCATGGGGCCGCCCGCCCGGGAGGCCCTTTGCACACGGACGACGACCGTGCGTACCGAGCGGACCCGAGGGCCCGCGCGGACGACGCGGAGGGCCGGCGTCCGGCCCTCGAAGGGCACGGACCCGGCCCAATTCCCCGGCGACGTCGTCGCGCCCCGACCTCTCCCCGAGGGGGTTCGTCCACCCGTGGTGACCAGCAAGAAGCGCCGTGAGAACGACCGGCGCACCTATGTCCTCGACACCAGCGTCCTGCTGGCCGACCCAGGCGCCATGACCCGCTTCGAGGAGCACGAGGTCGTGCTGCCCGTCGTCGTGGTCACGGAGCTGGAGGCCAAGAGGCAGCACCCCGAGCTCGGTTACTTCGCCCGGCAGGCCCTGCGTCTGCTCGACGGGTACCGGGTGCAATTCGGCCGCCTCGACTCACCGATCCCCATCGGCGAGCTGGGCGGGTCGCTCAGGGTCGAGCTCAATCACTCGGACACCGGCATACTGCCCGCCGGGTTCCGCCTCGGTGACAACGACTCGCGCATCCTCGCGGTGGCCCGCAACCTCCAGGCGGAGGGCTACGACGTCACCGTCGTCTCCAAGGACCTGCCGCTGCGGATCAAGGCGTCCGCGGTCGGGCTGCTCGCCGAGGAGTACCGCGCCGAGCTCGCCATCACCGACTCCGGCTGGACGGGGATGGCGGAGCTCGCCGTCACCGCCGAGCAGGTGGACGAGCTCTACTCCGCCGAGGTCACGCACGTGCCGGAAGCGGCGGAACTGCCCGTCCACACCGGCCTGGTGCTCCAGTCGGAGCGCGGCAAGGCCCTCGGCCGGGTCACGGCCGACGGCTCGGTGCGGCTGGTGCGCGGCGACCGCGAGGCGTTCGGCATCCACGGGCGCAGCGCCGAGCAGCGGGTGGCGCTCGACATGCTCCTCGACCCGGACATCGGGATCGTGTCGATGGGCGGCCGGGCCGGTACGGGCAAGTCCGCGCTGGCGCTGTGCGCCGGTCTGGAGGCCGTCCTGGAGCGCAGGCAGCACCGGAAGGTGATGGTGTTCCGTCCGCTGTACGCCGTCGGCGGGCAGGAGTTGGGGTATCTGCCGGGCAGCGAGGCGGAGAAGATGAGCCCCTGGGCCCAGGCCGTCTTCGACACCCTCTCGGCGGTGACGAGCGCCGAGGTGATCGAAGAGGTCGTCGGGCGCGGCATGCTGGAGGTGCTGCCGCTCACCCATATCCGCGGGCGTTCCCTGCACGACGCTTTCGTGATCGTGGACGAGGCGCAGTCGCTCGAAAGGAATGTGCTGCTGACCGTTCTGTCGCGTATCGGCGCCAATTCACGGGTGGTGCTCACCCATGACGTGGCGCAGCGCGACAACCTCCGTGTCGGCCGTTACGACGGAGTGGTCGCCGTGGTCGAGAAGCTGAAGGGCCATCCGCTCTTCTCCCACGTCACGTTGACGCGTTCGGAGCGTTCGCCCATCGCGGCGCTGGTGACGGAAATGCTGGAGGACGGCCGCATCTGAGGCTCTGAAGACCTGAGGCTGAAGACCTGAGGCTCTGCGGCCCTGAGGTGAGGACGGCGCGCGGCGAGCGGACGAGCTTAGCCGCGCGCCGTCGTGCCGCGCCGCACTTTCCGGAAAACCCCTGGACCAAACACCATGTGAGCTTTCCCACGCAACGCGGAATTGCCTCGGGGCGTCCCCGTCGGGCAAAGTCTGGGTCCTGTCAGGCCCCCGCATACGGCACTTGCGCACCCTCCGGGGTGCGGCACCACAGAACTGAACAGCGTCGCTGTATGCCGCCCGAGCATCACGCGGACCTCCTCCGGGAGGGCCCACCGGGTCAGTGCCTCCTGTGACCGGCCGGTTCCGCGCTTCCGCGGGGCCGTGCACGACGGAGGCCAGCGCCAGGGGCACGATCGCGCTCGCGAGGTCACCTAAGCGGGCGATGCTGGAAGGAAACCGTGTGAGCCGGATCTCGGTCCGGGGATTCGCCGTGGCGTCAGCCACCGCGGTCACCACCGTCGGCGCCGTCGTGGGTGTCGCCTCGGGCAACGACCATGGCACGACCGGTCAGGTCGAGGCCACCGCCGCCGACACGACGCTCCTCGCGGACATCCCCGCGGGTCAGAACGTCCAGGAGCAGGCCGCTTTCCTGACGCAGCAGGCGGACACCCAGTCCGACGCCGCCGACACGGTCGCGAAGAAGGACGCCGAGGAGGCCGCGCGCAAGCAGGCCGCCGAGGACGCCACCGCCAAGAAGGAGGCCGCGGACGCCGCGGCCAAGAAGGAAGCGGACGAGAAGGCGGCCAAGGAGGCCAAGGAGCGCGACTCCAAGGACGAGGTGAGCAGCCGGTCCGCCACGCGCGACGCCTCCGACTTCGCGGTCAAGGGCTCGTACTCGACCGCCGAGATCCAGGCGATGGCCCGGCAGATCGTCCCGGCCGACCAGTTCCAGTGCTTCAGCAACATCGTGAACAACGAGAGTGGCTGGGACTACACCGCCTCCAACCCCTCCTCCGGTGCCTACGGCCTGGTGCAGTCCCTGCCCGGTTCCAAGATGGCCTCGGCCGGAGCCGACTGGCGCACCAATCCGGCCACCCAGATCAAGTGGGGCCTCAGCTATATGAACGAGCGGTACCAGAGCCCCTGTGGCGCCTGGTCGTTCTGGCAGGCCAACCAGTGGTACTAGGCGGCGCCCTCCCGGTCCGCCGGTGAGTTCTTCGCCTCACGGAGCCCCCGACCTCAACCGGTCGGGGGCTTTGTCGTGTCCTTCCCGGTGGCGGCCGTCGCCCTCGCTGTCGGCGGGCCCGGGTAACGTCGTCGTCATGGCCGCGGGGGAGTGGGGGTAGAGGAAGAGAAATGTCGAGATTGCCAAGAATGATCGGCGGCGTGGGGACGGGCCTGACCCGGCTCGCCGAGCTGCTCGAACGCCGGAGGGCCACGGCGCAGGGCGCGGCGGAGCCGCCGCCGGTCACGCCGCCCGGTGCCGCCGGGCGCGCCCCGGCCCCCACCGGGGCGCCCCGGCCCGAGCCCACCGGCCCGGCGCCCGAGGAGACTTCCGGGCCCGTACGGAGCGGGGCCCCCGAGTCGGCACGGGCCACGGAGTCCGTACGAGCCGGGGCCCCCGGGTCCGCGGGTGCCCGGCAGGAGCCCGGGGCCGAGCCCGAGCCCGCGCCGGTCCGCGTCGTGGTGCCGGAGGGCTACGGTCCGATGCGCCCCGACCCCGTCGCCGCCGTCCCCTGGGGGGTGCGGGTCGCCGCCGAGGTGGGCTGGCGGCTGCTGATACTGGCCGGAACGCTCTGGGTGCTGATGCGGGTGATCAGTGCCGTGCAGCTGGTGGTGCTCGCCTTCACGGCGGCCCTGCTCATCACGGCGCTGCTCCAGCCGACGGTGGCCTGGCTCAAGCGGCACGGGGTGCCCCGGGGGCTGGCCACCGCCCTGACCTTCATCTCCGGCTTCGTGATCATGGGCTTGGTCGGCTGGTTCGTGGTCTGGCAGGTCACGGAGAACATCGACGACCTGTCCAAGCAGGTGCAGCAGGGCATCAAGGACTTCAAGCACTGGCTGCTGAACAGTCCGTTCCATGTCACCCAGGACCAGATCAACAACATCGCCGACAACCTCAGCCAGGCGATCGGCAGCAACACCAAGGACATCACCAACGCCGGCATCGAAGGCGTGCAGGTCATCATCGAGGCGCTGACGGGCATCCTGCTGGCGATGTTCAGCACGCTCTTCCTGCTGTACGACGGCCCCAGGATCTGGGGGTGGCTGCTGAAGCTGTTCCCGGAGGCGGCGCGCGAAGGGGTCGCGGGCGCGGGTCCGCGCGCCTGGGCGACGCTGACCGCCTATGTGCGGGGCACGGTGATAGTGGCCCTGATAGACGCGATCTTCATCGGTACGGGGCTGTTCTTCCTCGACGTGCCGCTGGCCGTCCCGCTGGCCGTCTTCATCTTCCTGTTCGCCTTCATCCCCCTGGTCGGCGCCGTGGTCTCCGGCGCGCTCGCGGTGGTCGTGGCGCTGGTGACGAGGGATGTGTTCACGGCGACGATGGTGCTGGTGGTGGTGCTCTCGGTGCAGCAGATCGAGGGCCACGTCCTCCAGCCGTTCATCCTCGGCCGCGCCGTGCGGGTGCACCCGCTCGCCGTGGTCCTGTCGGTGGCCGCGGGCTCGCTGATCGCGGGCATCGGCGGTGCGGTGGTCGCGGTGCCGCTGGCCGCCGTGAGCAATACGGTCGTGGGCTATCTGCGGGCCCACGCCAAGGAGAACGCGCTGCGGACGGCCGGGCCGGCCGGGCCGTCCGGATCAGCTGTACCGGCCGTGCCGGCTGTACCGGAAGGGGAGGCTCCGCCGCCTCCGGAGCAACAACGCGTGCACAGCTGAAAAAACGGTCCGCCCCCGTCGCCTTCGAAGGCGACGGGGGCGGACCGTTCGTACGAGGTGGAGCGTCAGCCGTTGAGGACGGCCTCGGAGTCGAGCGTCGCGCCGACCGCCTGGAGAACGGCGGCGATCTTGAACGCCTCCTGGATCGTCTCGCGGCTCACACCGGCCTTGCGGAGCACCTGCTCGTGCGAGTCGAGGCACAGCCCGCAGCCGTTGATGGCGGAGACCGCCAGCGACCACAGCTCGAAGTCGACCTTCTCCACGCCCGGGTTGCCGATGACGTTCATCCGCAGGCCCGCGCGCAGGTTGCCGTACTCCGGGTCCGACAGCAGGTGCCGGGTGCGGTAGTAGACGTTGTTCATCGCCATGATGGCGGCGGCGGACTTGGCCGCGGTGTACGCCTCGGGGGAGAGGTTTTCCTTGGCCTGCGGCTCCAGCTCCCGCAGCACGATCGGCGAACGGGTCGCGATCGCGCAGGCGAGAACGGTGCCCCACAGCTGCTGCTGCGGCAGGTCGGAGTTGCCGATGACCGAGCCGAGGTTCAGCTTCAGGTCCTTGGCAAAGTCCGGTATGGCGGACTTCAGTTCATCGAGCGCCATGACGGATCAGCTCACTCGCCCGCGAGGAGCTTGACCGCGTCCAGGGTCTCCTCGCCCTTGGACCAGTTGCAGGGGCACAGCTCGTCCGTCTGCAGGGCGTCGAGGACCCGCAGGACCTCCTTGGGGTTACGGCCGACGGAACCGGCGGTCACCATGACGAACTGGATCTCGTTGTTCGGGTCCACGATGAAGACGGCGCGCTGGGCGTAGCCGTCCTCGCCCTCGACGCCACAGGCCTGCATCAGCTCGTGCTTGGCGTCGGCCAGCATCGGGAAGGGCAGGTCGCGGAGGTCCTTGTGGTCCTTGCGCCAGGCGTGGTGGACGAACTCGGAGTCGCCGGAGACACCGAGGATCTGGGCGTCACGGTCGGCGAACTCGTCGTTCAGCTGGCCGAACGCGGCGATCTCGGTCGGGCAGACGAAGGTGAAGTCCTTCGGCCAGAAGAAGACGACGCGCCACTTGCCCTCGTACGACTTGTTGTCGATCTGGGCGAACGCCTTGTCCGCGTCGAGGTCCACACAGGCGGTCAGGTCGTACTGGGGGAACTGGTCACCGACAGTGAGCACGCGCTCTCCTTGCATCGAGGAAGACCGGGATGGAGCTTCCTGCGGGGATTGGACATGGCAACACTGCCACAGTCGGCATTGATAACGGAAATAGCTAGACTGAGTGAAGTTGATCGGAGGTGGTTATCAGTCATGTCGTCGATACCCCCGGGGGCGGAACCCGCCGAGCCCCCGCGCACCGCGCCCGCCAAGGTCGTACCGGCCCGGCCCCGCCAGCCCAGCCTCGCCCAGCTCCGCGCCTTCGCCGCGGTCGCCGAGCACCTGCACTTCCGGGACGCGGCGTCCGCCATCGGCATGAGCCAGCCCGCGCTCTCCGGTGCCGTCTCGGCGCTGGAGGAGGTGCTCGATGTGCAGCTCCTCGAGCGTACGACGAGAAAGGTGCTGCTCAGCCCCGCGGGCGAGCGGCTGGCCGTACGGGCCCGCGCGGTCCTCGACGCGGTCGGCGCGCTGCTGGAGGAGGCCGACGCGGCCCGCGCGCCCTTCACCGGCGTGCTGCGGCTCGGGGTGATCCCCACGGTCGCGCCCTATCTGCTGCCCACCGTCCTCCGCCTGGTCCGCGACCGCTATCCGGACCTCGACCTCCAGGTGCACGAGGAACAGACCTCCTCGCTGCTGGACGGGCTCTCCCAGGGGCGGCTGGACCTGCTGCTGCTCGCCGTCCCGCTCGGCGCGCCCGGCGTCGTCGAGCTGCCGCTCTTCGACGAGGACTTCGTCCTCGTCACTCCGAGTGACCACTGGCTGGCCGGACGCGGGGACATCCCGCGGGCCGCGCTGCGCGAACTCGACCTGCTGCTGCTCGACGAGGGGCACTGCCTGCGGGACCAGGCGCTCGACATCTGCCGGGAGGCGGGGCGGACGTCGGGCGTCCCCGTCACCACCAGCGCGGCCGGCCTGTCCACGCTGGTGCAGCTGGTCGGCGGCGGGATGGGGGTCACGCTGCTGCCGCGGACCGCGCTGCGGGTGGAGACGGAGCGGAACGAACAACTGGCCACGGGGTATTTCGCGGATCCCGCGCCGTCGCGGAAGGTGGCGCTGGCGATGCGGGTGGGGGCGGCGCGGCAGGGTGAGTTCTCGCAGTTTGCCGAGGCGCTGCGCTGTGCGTTGGCGGGGTTGCCGGTTCGTATCGCTCGGGGTTGAGTTTCGGCTGTCCCGCCGTTGCCGCCTGCGGCGGGAGCGCCCTGCGGGCGCGTCCTCAAACGCCGGACGGGCTGGTTTTGCCGGCGTGGTCCGCAGCCTGCAAAATCAGCCCGTCCTGGGGGCACCTCCCAGCGGTAGCTGGGGGAGTTTGAGGACACCGCGCGGAGCGCGGTTACTCCGTGCGGAGGCCGTCCGGTCGCATCAGGCGCCACAGTGATGGCAAGGTCACCAGGGTCACCAGGGCGATGACGCCCGCACCGGCACCGGCCATCGGGAGGAAGGCCAGCCAGTCCCGTACCGGCCGGTCGATCAGGCGGAGCATCGTCCAGCCGAGGGCGAGGCCGCCCCCGACGGCCAGGGCCAGGCCGAGGACGACCGGGACCGCGGTCTGCCAGAGCACCGACCAGCCCAGGGTCGAGCGCCGGGTGCCGAGCGCGACCAGCGCGGACAACTGCCGTCGCCGTTCCCGCAGTTGCTCCAGGGTGGTGACGAGCATGCTGCCGCCGATGAGGAACAGCGTGAGCGTCCCGCCGACCAGCAGCCCCCGCTCGATCGCGGCGTAATGGTCGTCCTTCACCACCCCGCCCATCCGCCACACCCGCATCGTCGGGTCGATGGCGGCCGCGGTGTTGCGGACCCGCTCGACGGCGTCCAGGTCGCCCTGCCGGAACTTGACCATCAGTGAGGTCTCCGCGTCCGGAACGGCCCGGAGGTCGATCGCGGACGGCGTGGCCAGCACGCCGTACTGGTGCTCGCCGGTCGGGTCGGGCCTGGTCGACACCACGCGTGCCTTGGCGGGGACGGTCCACCGGTAGGCGGGGGCCTTGCCGGTGGCGGGTCCGTAGCCGTCCAGCGACAGCTCGGTACCGGGCGCGAACTTCCGGGCGGTGGGGACGTCGCCGTCCGGTTCCTGGGCGACGAACACGTCGCCGTCCTCGCAGGAGCCCAGCGTGGCCAGCTCGCGCAGGGTGACGCAGTCGGCGACCTTGACGGTGGTGACCCCGCCGCCGCCCGTGGCGTAGCTGTCGACGGTGGCGACGGCGCCCACGACTCCCTCGGTGGCCCGCAGCCGGTCCGCCCAGCCGCGCACCTCCGCGGCCGTGCCCGCGCGGTTCATGCCCTCCATCTGCGAGTGCGTCGCGGGGACGCGTTCCGGCTTCTTCTCGAAGTCGTGCTGCGTTCCGGCGAAGAGCATCTGCACCGCGATCGCCCCGGCCACGGCGACCGTGATGCCGCTGACCGCGCGGGCCGCGGGGCCGCTGCTCGACTGGAGCCGCCGGACGGCCAGTTGCCAGGACAGCGGTCCGCCGCGCAGCCGGGCGACACACGCCTCGACCAGCCAGGGCAGCAGAGCGGTGATGCCGATCAGTACGAGCACGGCGCCCGCGACGATCTGGGCGGTGTCGACGGGGGTGTCGTACGCGCCCATCGGGACCTGGCCGAAGAGCGGCACCAGCAGCGCCAGGCCCACGGCCGGGATCAGCAGTCGCCACCACAGGCGACGTCGCCGCGCGGCCGCGTTCCGCACGATGCCCAGCGGCTCGATGGCGACGCCGCGCAGGGCGAACAGCGTGACCACGACCGCGGCCAGGGGAACGGCGACGGCGACGAGCGCCGCGAGCAGGGGCGCCGGGGTCAGGTCCGAGGGGAAGACGCTGGTGTCCCGGATGGTGATCCCGGTGGCGTACTGCCGTACGGCCAGGAAGCCGGCGGTTCCGACGGCCAGCCCGATCAGCGAGCCGCACAGCGCCTCGCCCGCCGCGATCCGCCGCACCGCCCGGATGTCCGCGCCCACCAGCCGCAGCGCGGCGAGCCGCCGGTCGCGGTGCTCGCCGCCGAAGCGCACGGCGGTGGCGATGAAGACGGCCACCGGCATCAGCAGGACGACGCACACCAGGGCGACCAGCACCAGCAGCGCCGGGCTCCGCGGGTCGTCCGACGCGTCGCCGCCGTAGTGGTCGACCCGTACGGCACCGGACGCCTGGCCGATGCGGTCGCTGCCTATATAGGCGAAGAGCTCGTTGGGGCCGACGAGGCCCGCGTCGCCGATGGTGCCCACGGGCCGGTAGGCGAACCGGTCGCGCAGCAGCTCGCCGTCGGCGGACTTCAGCAGCTTCTCCAAGGCGGGGGAGAGCACCATCTCGCCGGGGCCGGGTACGCGCCCGACGCCGGGCGGCGCGGGCGCCTTCGGGCCCTCGGGCCGCAGCAGCGCGGCGTTGACGGGCTTGTCCCGGAAGGCGGTGTCGACGCGCTGGTAGAGGAGGGTGTCGGCCCGCGGGCCGCCGCTCACCTCCGCCGAGGCGGGCACCCCGCGCGCGGATTCGCGGTCGGAGCGCCGGGACAGCATCTCCGGCACGGCCGTCGCGATCAGCAGCAGCACCACGCCGATGCCGACGCCCAGCGCGGTGAGCACGGTGCGCAGCCAGCCCTCGCGGCCGCCCGCGAAGGCGAAGCGGGCACCCGTGGTGAGGTCGCGGACCCAGGCGGCGGCGCCGGCCGGGCCGGTGGGCACGTCGGCGGGGCCGTGCCCGGCACGCTCGCGGCCCGTCATACGACACCCGCCATGTCGCGCGCGACGCCGTCCCGCACGATCACCTCGCGGTCGGAGTACGCGGCGACCCGTGCCTCGTGCGTGACCAGGACGACCGCGGCCCGGGTCTCCCGGGCGGCCTCCGTCAACAGGTGCATGACGCGCTCGCCGTTGAGGGAGTCGAGGGCGCCGGTCGGCTCGTCGGCGAAGACCACGCGCGGGGTGGTGACCAGCGCGCGGGCGACGGCGACCCGCTGCCCCTGGCCGCCGGAGACCTGGCCGGGCCGCTTGGCCCGTACGTCGGCGACCTCCAGGCGCTCCAGCCACTCCAGCGCGCGGGCCTCCGCCGCCTTGCGCTTCGCGCCGTTGAGCCGGAGCGGCAGGGCCACGTTCTCCAGACAGGTCAGCTCCGGCACCAGCCGGCCGAACTGGAAGACGAAGCCGAACTCGGCGCGGCGCAGCGCGCTGCGCTCGGTGTCCGACAGCTCCGACAGTTCCCGCGCGCCGTAGCGGACGGTGCCGGAGTCCGGCCGGACGATGCCCGCGAGGCAGTGCAGCAGCGTCGACTTGCCCGAGCCCGAGGGGCCCATGACGGCGACGACCTCACCGGGGTGGACGGAGAAGTCCGCCCCCGCGAGCGCGGGCGTCGGCCCGTACGACTTGTGCAGGCCGGAGGCGGCCAGCAGCGATCCGGACGGCGTCACGTGCGCACCGCCTTGGCCAGCTGGTCGAGGCGCGCGGCGGTGAGTTCCAGCCACCGCAGATCGGCCTCCAGATGGAAGAGCGCGTGGTCGCAGATGAGCTGGTCGGCCAGGTCGCCCCCGGCCTTGCGGCGGGTGAGCTCGCGCATCAGCCGCAGGTGCTCGGCGCGCTGGGCGTCGAGCAGGTCGGCCGCGTTCCGCCCTGTCAGCAGGGCGACGACGACCTTCGTGTAGAGCGTCGACTGGAGGTACGGCTCGGGCTTCTCCGGCTGGACGAGCCACTGCTCGACGTCGGTGACGCCGGCGTCGGTGATGGCGTACCGCTTGCGGTCCGGGCCGCCGCCCTGCTCGATGCCGTCCACTTCGACGAGCCCGTTCTTCAGCAGGCGCGACATTGTCGAGTAGACCTGGCCGTAGTGCAGGGGACGGTCATGGCCGAAGCGTTCGTCGAAGGCGCGCTTGAGGTCGTAACCGTGACTGGGACCGGCTTCGAGGAGGGCGAGCAGGGTGTGTCCGATTGACATGTGGGCGACTGTACATGGTGTGTATACGCGCGATGTATAGATGGCAGGGACAGATGGCCGGATCTTTTCCCCCTGCCCCGCGCAATCCAGCCCGTCCGGCGTTTGAGGACGCGGCCGCAGGCCGCTCCCGCCGCAGGCGGCGACTACCCCCCGTCAGGCGACGGCGCGTCCTTCCTGGGCCGACCCCTGCGCGGGAGCGCCCCCGTGCCGCGCGGCAAGCGCCCCGCCTCGGCGAGAGCGCGCCGCAGCAGGAACTCGATCTGCGCGTTCGCGCTGCGCAGTTCGTCGTTCGCCCAGCGCGTCAGCGCGTCGTGCACGAGCGGGTCGAGCCGCAGCAGCACCTGCTTGCGCTGCCGCGGCCCTTGCTCCGGTGGCTGTTCCTCGGTCACTGGTAGAGCGTGCCCGTGTTCAGCACGGGCTGCGCGGCCCGGTCGCCGCACAGCACCACCATCAGATTGCTCACCATGGCCGCCTTCCGGTCGTCGTCCAGCTCGACGAAGCCCTGCTCGTTGATGTGCGCGATGGCGTCCTCGACCATGCCGACCGCGCCCTGGACGATCAGCTTGCGGGCCGCCACGACCGCGCCCGCCTGCTGCCGCTGGAGCATCGCGGAGGCGATCTCCGGAGCGTACGCGAGGTGCGTGAAGCGCGACTCGATGATCTGGACGCCGGCGGCCTCGACGCGCACGCGCAGCTCGACGGCGAGCTTCTCGGTGATCTCCTCGGCGTTCCCGCGCAGCGACAGCGCGTTCTCGTCGTGCGCGTCGTAGGGGTACTCGATGGCGATATGGCGCACGGCCGCCTCGGTCTGGGTGGCGACGAACTCCTGGAAGTCCTCCACCTCGAACATCGCCTGCGCGGTGTCCTCGACGCGCCAGACCACGACGGCGGCCAGCTCGATGGGGTTGCCGTAGGCGTCGTTCACCTTCAGCACGGCGGTCTCGTGGTTGCGCACCCGGGTGGAGACCCTGTCGCGGCTGGTGAGCGGGTTGACCCAGCGCAGGCCCTCGGTGCGGATCGTGCCCCGGTAGCGGCCGAAGAGCTGGACGACGCGCGTCTCGCCCGGGGCGATGGTGTTGAGCCCGCTCATGGCCGTCAGCGAACAGATGCCGATGAGGATGCCGACGACGACGAACGCCACGCACAGCCCGCTCCTGCCGCCGTGCCCGAAGGTCACCGCCAGGGTGATGGCGCCCGCGGCGAGGAGCAGCCCCCACAGTCCCAGCAGCAGGGCGGTCACGCCGTTGATGTCATGGGCCGGGAACTCCCGCACGCGCGGCTTCTGTACGGCCGGTATGCCCTCCGGAGGCGTGGACTCGGCGGTGATGGTGTCGCTGTCCTGCATGGCGGTTTCCCCCGTTTTCTCGGCGGCGCGCGGTGGTCGGCCGTACGCCGATGGGTGTCTAGCAAAGTGATAGCACTTTATCGCCCTGTACGGTTTTCCGCACCTGGCCGAACCCGGTTCCCGCCACCCGGGGTGCTGTATGTCACGTGCCGCAAAGCCTTGATCGATGGGCGTTTGGTGACAGTTGCGGTGTTAGCTTCGTGAGCTGGGTTGGGGGCGGACAGAGTGGAGCTACGGGAGAGATGGGCCGAGCGGAAGCGCGACGGGCGCAGAAGAGCACCCGCACAGCAAAGGGCGGCAAGCCCAGGAAGACCGGCATACGCCGCTTCTTCACATGGAAGAAGCTGCTTGCCTACTTTGTGACCGTCATCGCCCTCGGCGTCGGCGCCTTCGTGGCGCTCTACATGTACGTCGACGTCCCCGACGGCAAGTTGGAAAACCGGCTGCAGAGCAACATCTACAAGCTCGACGGCCCCAACGGCACGGTGCTGGCCCGTACGGGTCAGGTCAACCGTGAGGAAGTGACGCTGGACAAGGTCCCCGACAGCGTCAAGAACGCCGTCGTCGCCGCCGAGAACAAGAACTTCTGGACCGACTCCGGCGTCGACCTCAAGGGCACCGCGCGCGGCATCTTCAACACCGTCATGGGCCGTGGCAAGCAGGGTGGTTCGACCATCACCCAGCAGTATGTGAAGAACTCCTACCTGAGCCAGGAGCAGACCATCACCCGCAAGGTGAAGGAGCTGATCATCACGCTCAAGGTCGACCAGAAGGTCGACAAGAAGGAGATCCTCGCCGGGTACCTGAACACCAGCTACTTCGGCCGCAACGCCTACGGCATCCAGGCCGCGTCCCGTGCGTACTTCGACAAGGACGTCAAGGACATCACCACGGAGGAGGGCGCCTACCTGGCCGCCCTGCTCCAGGCGCCGAGCCAGTACGACTGGACGGCGGCCAGCGACGCGGGCAAGCGCAACGCCACGGCGCGCTGGAACTACGTCCTCGACAAGGAGGTCGAGCAGAAGTGGCTCGACCCCGAGAAGCGCAAGAGCATGCAGTTCGAGGTGCCGAAGCCGCCCAAGCCCCCCAAGGGCCTGAACGGGCAGAACGGCTATCTCGTCGAGGCCGCCAAGCAGGAGGTCGAGCGGGCCTTCCGCAAGGACGGCCGCGGCGAGGGCGCGCTCGCGGCGGGCGGCTGGACCATCACCCTCAGCATCGACCCCAAGAAGCAGCACGCGCTGGAGCAGGCCGTCAAGGACAAGGTCACCTCCAAGCTGGACAAGCAGGCCCGCAAGGTCGACTCGTACGCCCAGGTGGGCGCCGTGTCGGTGGACCGCAAGACCGGCAAGATCGTGGCCATGTACGGCGGCGAGGACTTCGCCCAGCACCAGATCAGCAACGCCACCCGCGAGGACTACCAGCCGGCCTCCACCTTCAAGCCGGTGATCTTCGCCTCGGCGCTGGACAACGAGTCCAAGACGCAGGACGGCTCGCCGATCACGGCGGGTACGACCTACGACGGCACCAACGAACGGCCCGTCAGGGGCAGTGACACCCCGTTCGCGCCGCAGAACGAGGACCACGTCAGCTACGGCCCGGTGACGGTCCAGGAGTCGATGAACAAGTCGATCAACTCCGCGTTCGCGCAGATGGCCGTCGACGTCGGCCTCGGCAAGGTGAAGAAGACCGCGGTCGCCCTGGGCATGAACGGCGAGGCCGGCGGCTTCGTCGAGCGGCCCGCCATGTCGCTCGGCTCCATGAGCGCGAGCCCGCTGCACATGGCCGGGGTCTACGCCACGCTCGCCAACCACGGCAAGCAGATCACCCCGAGCATCGTCGCCTCCGTGACCCGCGGCGGCGAGAAGATCGCCATGCCGGACGCGGTCGGCTCGCAGGTCCTCGGCCGCACCACCGCCGACGACGTCACCCAGATCCTCAAGGGCGTGGTCAACGACGGTACGGCCAGCGTGGTGCAGAGCTCGCAGTACGCGGTCGCGGGCAAGACCGGCACCTCCGACGACAACAAGTCGGCCTGGTTCTCCGGCTACACCCCGGACCTCATCACCTCGGTCGGCATGTTCGGCGAGGGCCCCGGCGGCAAGCAGGTGCCGCTGACCGGCACCGGCGGCATCGACGGCGGCCGTGTCAACGGTGGTGGCTACCCCGCCGAGATCTGGTCCGCCTACACCGGCCAGGTCGCGGACGGCGACACCGAGTTCGACCTGAAGACGGACGAGGGCGGCGTGGTGCCCCCGCCGCCCGCCCCGACGGGCTCCGCCAAGCCGGGCCCGTCGGCCTCCGCCAAGCCGTCCCCGTCGGGGTCGACCGGCCCGTCCACGCCGCCGTCGGCGAGCACCTCGCACTCGCCGTCGCACCCCCCCACGCCGCCGACGACCAAGCCGACGCCGCCCACGCCGCCGACCAAGCCGCCGACGCCGCCCACGCCGCCGTCACCGCCCACGGGCGGCGGTGACGGCGGGGACCCGCCGAACAACCTCCGCGACTGACCCGTCGCGTACGAGACAGTCGCGCGCGAGAAAGCCGTCCGGCCGCCGCCCCGCTCACTGCGGGACGGCGGCCGGACGGCTTTCCGCGTACCGGAGGGCGTCAGTCGCCGTTGACCTCCGTGGCGATCCGGTCGCCGAGCTTCTTGTCGATGTTGCGCCAGTACTGCAGCGCGCGGTCCAGCACGGGCCTGCTCACGCCCTGCTTCAGGTGGCCGGAGACGTTGGACACCAGCCGGTCGCGCGCGGCGTCGTCGAGGACCTGGCGGACCATCGTGCCCGGCTGCCCCCAGTCGTCGTCCTCACGGTGCAGCTTGTACGCCTCGCGCACCATCTCGCCCGCCGCCGCCCAGCCCGCGATCTCACCGAAGCGCCCGGTGTCGGCGGCCGGCCCGCCGTACGAGTTCGGCGCGTACGGCCGGGCCACGTTCGCCGGCTCGTAGCGCATCGGACCGTCCTTCGCGTACGAGTTGAGGGCCGAGTGCGGGCGGTTGGGCGGCAGCTGGGCGTAGTTCGGGCCGATGCGGTAGCGGTGGGTGTCCGGATACGAGAACAGCCGACCCAGCAGCATCTTGTCCGGCGACGGCCCGATGCCCGGCACCAGGTTGGACGGCTCGAAGGCCGCCTGCTCGATGTGGACGAAGAAGTCCTCCGGGTTCCGGTTCAGCGTCATCCGGCCGACCTCGATCAGCGGATAGTCGCCGTGCGGCCACACCTTGGTGAGGTCGAACGGGTTGAAGCGGTAGTCCGGCGCGTCCGCGAACGGCATCACCTGGACGTTCACCGTCCACGACGGGGCGTTGCCGCTCGCGATCGCGTCGTAGAGGTCCCGGCGGTGGTGGTCGCCGTCCTCGCCGGCGATGCGGTCCGCATCCGCCTGGGTGAGGAAGTCGATGCCCTGGTCGGTCTTGATGTGGTACTTCACCCAGAACTTCGCACCGCCCCCGTTCACCCACATATAGGTGTGCGAGCTGTAGCCGTTCATGTGGCGCCAGGTCTTCGGGATGCCGCGGTCGCCCATCAGCCAGGTGACCATGTGCGCGGACTCCGGCGACAGCGTCCAGAAGTCCCACTGCATGTCGTTGTCGCGCAGCCCGTTGTCGGGACGGCGCTTCTGCGAGCGGATGAAGTCCTGGAACTTCTGCGGGTCCCGGACGAAGAAGACCGGGGTGTTGTTGCCGACCAGGTCGTAGTTCCCGTGCTCCGTATAGAACTTCAGGGCGAAGCCCCGCGGGTCGCGCCAGGTGTCCGGACTGCCCTGCTCGCCCGCCACGGTCGAGAAACGGGCCAGCATCTCGCACCGCTTGCCGGGCTGGAACAGGTCCGCCTTGGTGAACTGGCTGACGTCATTGGTGACTTCGAACGTGCCGTAGGCGCCGCCGCCCTTGGCGTGCACCACCCGCTCGGGGACCCGCTCCCGGTTGAACTGGGCCATCTTCTCGATCAGATAGTGGTCCTGGAGCAGGATCGGTCCGGAGTCCCCGATGGTGAGCGAGTGCTCGTCGCTCTCCACGGGGATTCCGGCGTTGTTCGTCGTGTACGGGGTCTGCTGCGCCGAGTCGGTCATGGGACGCCTCCCGGAACGGGGATGGATGAGGGCGCGTCCGTACCGCCCTCCACCCGAGCCAGTGAACTCCGCCGACAGCGCGTCGGCAACAGGAGTCTGGACACTGTCCAGAATTTCACCTCGTACGGGCGAATGGGCGGCAAGCGGAAGCGCCGGGCGCCCCGGCGCGCACGCGGCGCCGTCAGCGGGCGTGCGCGGGCAGCGCCATCTCGAACCACACCACCTTCCCGGTGCTCAACCGGGTCGCGCCCCACCGCCTGGCCAGCCTGTTCACCAGATACAGGCCCCGCCCGCCCTCGTCCGAGGGCCTCGCCTGCCGCAGCCTCGGCAACTGCGGCACATCGTCGCCGACCTCGCAGCGCAGCACGTCCGTCCGGAGCAACCGGAGCGTTATGGGCCGTTCGGCGTACCGCACCGCATTGGTGATCACCTCGCTGACCAGCAGCTCCACCGCGTCGCTGAGCTCCTCCAGACCCCAGCGGGTGAGCGCCCGCTTCGCCAGCCTGCGCGCCTGCCGGGCCGTCTGCGGGCGCGGGTCGAGGAACCAGTACGCGACGTCGCTCGGCGCGATCCCCTCGAAGCGGGCCGCGAGCAGCGCGATGTCGTCGTCCCGGTCCCCGGGACCGAGCATCCCCAGCACCTCGTCGCAGAGCGGCTCCAGCGGCGGCGGGTTCGGGCCGGTCAGCCGGGCCGTCTCGATCAGCCGCTCCCGCAACTGCTCTATGCCCGTCCACACGTCCCGCAGCCGGGACTCCACCAGCCCGTCCGTGTACAGCAGCAGCGTCGCCCCGGCCGGGGCGTCCAGCTCCACGGCCTCGAAGTCCACCCCGCCCACGCCGATCGGCGCGCCCGGCGGCACCCGCAGCACCTCCGCGCGCCCGCCGCGGTGCAGCATGATCGGCGGCGGATGCCCGGCGTTGGCGATGACGATGCGGTGCGCGACCGGGTCGTACACCGCGTACAGGCAGGTCGCCATGCGGTCCGAACCCAGCCGCTGCGCCTGCTCGTCCAGGTGGTGCAGCACCTCCGCCGGGGGCAGGTCCAGGCCCGCCAGGGTCTGCGCGGTGGTGCGCAGCTGGCCCATGATCGCGGCGGAGGTCATCGAGTGGCCCATGACGTCGCCGACGACCAGCGCGACCCGGTTGCCCGGCAGCGGGATCGCGTCGTACCAGTCGCCGCCCACCCGGGCCGTCTCGGCGGCCGGGAGGTAGCGGCTGGCCAGCCGGACGCCGGTCGGCTGCGGCAGGGAGTCGGGGAGCATGGTGCGCTGCAGCTCGTCCGCGATGTACACCTCGCGGCCGTAGAGCACCGCCTTGTCCACGCCCAGGGCGGTATGGGTGGCGAGCTGCGCCGCCACCAGCAGGTCGTCGCCCTCGAACGCGGGCCGGTCCGCACGGCGGATGAACACCGCCGCGCCGATCACCCGGCGCCGCCCCCGCAGGGGCGCGAGGATCGTGCGCTGCCGGTCCGGTACGGTCCGGTCCTCGCCCAGCAGCTCCGGGAGCGCCGCCCGCGCGGCGGAGGAGTCTCCGTAGACGGGCCTGACCCCTCGCAGCACCTCCGCGAGCGGCCCCCCTATGCGGACCTCGCAGCGCTCGGCGGCGACGGCCGCGAGGTCGGTCGCGGGGTCGCGGTCCGCCGGGGCGTCCGGGTCGGCGGGGTCGCCGAGGCCGCGCATGTGCTCGGGCAACTGGTCGGTGCGGCGCAGCCGCAGCACGACGGGGCCCATGGGCCGCTCGTCGCCCACCGGCAGCGGGTCGCGCAGGTAGACGAGGATCGCGTCGGCGAACGTCGGCACGGTGGCCCGGCACAGCCCCAGCACGATCTCGTCCAGGTCTATGCCCCGGGCGATCCGCCGCGTCGCGGCCCCCACGAACCGCAACCGCGTCCCGGCCTCCGCCGCACCGCCACCGCCTCCCTCACCCCCGGCCTGCGCCGGTCCGCCACCGGAGCCCTTGGCCTCCGCCCGGGGCCGCGCTCCGGCCTCCGTCGAGTCGTCGCCGGAGGCCCCGGCCTCCGCCCTGGGCCGTGTCCCGGCATCGGCCGGGTCGTCGCCGGGGCGTCCGGCTCCCTCGGCGTCCGAGCGTGACGCGCCGCCGCCGTGAGTGGACTCCGCGGTGGTCGCGGCGGCCGGGGTCGCCGTCCGGTCGCCGTCCTCCGCCGGTGAGTGCGCGCCGGTCGCCGGTCCCTGCCGGGCGGGCAGGTCCGCGTCGCCGGGCGCGCACGACCCGTCGCGGGCCGCAGGCCGCTCGGTGCGCGGTTGAGGGACCGCGTCACCTCTGCCGGTCGCCGGTCCCTGCCGGGCGGGCAGGTCCGTGTCACCGGGCGCGCATGCCACGTCGCGGGCCGCGGGCCGCGTCGCAGCGGTCCGCTGTCTTCCGTGGGAGAGAGGATGCTCCGTCACGCGTGGGGTTCCATCCGTCGGGGCCGTACGCCCGGGTCGTTCAGGGCGCACCGTGGGTCAGGCGCGTCGCAGATTGAAGAAGAGCTGGATCTCGGGTGGGACGTCCGTGCTCGCCGGGGCGTACGCCAGCGTGCTTTCCCCGGCGACGTCGAAACCCGCCTCGCATACGGCCTGGCGCAATTCCTCCCGCAGATATCCGGATACCCGGATCGTGTGGCCCAGGAACGGAATCGCGAAGTCGTCCACGTCGGCCTCGACCATCGCGAGGGCGAACAGCCCCCCGGGTCTCAGCAGGCCGTGCACCATCCGCAGTGCGTGCGGGATCTCCGCCCGCGGCAGCATCAGCAGGGAGAAGAACGCGGCGACACCGTCGAACGCGCCCAGCCGGCCGTCCCGCAGGTCGGCCAGGTCCGCACGGAGGAACTCCGCCCCGGGCACATTGCCGCGGGCGAGCCCCAGCATGCCGGGGGAGAGGTCGACACCGACCACCCGGTGGCCCGCGTCCGAGAGCTGCCGAGCGGTCGGCAGGCCCGTGCCGCAGCCCAGGTCCAGGAGGCGGGAGCCGGGCGGCAGCGTCCGCGCCAGCCAGGCGCCCGCGGCGAGCTGGCCCTCCTTGTGCGGGAAGGCGTCGTCGTAGCGGTCGCCTATCGCGTCGAACGCCTCCGCCTGACCACTGCGGTCCAGCCCTAAGCGCGCGTAGCCGTCGTAGTCCCGCTCGTCGTCACCGCTCACGGCTCCGCCCTCCTGTGACCGTCTTCTGTGAACATGCGTCACATGCCGTGCTCTGTTCGTGCCGTGCTGCTGTGCAGTATCGCGGAGGCCGATCCTACGGTTGTCCGTCGGGGGCCCGCCAAGTGGTTCCGGAGGTTCACGCCCGGAGCCGGACCGGGGAGCGGTCCCAGTCCTCCGGGAGCGCCGGTACGGTCCAGGCGGGGTCCGGCCGCCAGTCCTCCCAACCGCCCGCGAACGGTGCCCCCCAGGACTCGATGCGGGCGACCGCGGCGCGCCCCGCGGTCCGCACCCGGCCGGCCTGGGCGGCGGACATCAGGCCCGCGCGCTGCGCCTGGGCGAACTCGTCCTCGTCCTTCCACTCCCAACTGCGGTCCGGATAAACGGCGATGTCCAGGAAATGGTCCTCGGAGTCGACGCCGCCCGCCCAGCGGGCGAGCGGCTCCTCGAGGTTCACGTACCAGTTCTTGAAGCGCCAGTCACGGTCCCAGAACAGCCAGACCGACCAGGCGTCCCCGGGCCGGGCGAGCTTGAGGACGCCGGTGCCGAACCAGCGGGAGACGACGGTGGTGCGCGGCTTGGTGTAGCGGGTGGCGAGCGGCTCCTCGTGGATGGAGGTGCCGTCCGCGAGCTGCGGCTTGACGCAGTCGGTGCCGGGCGCCATCCACACGGCGAGGAGCTCGTCGGTGTCCTGGACCACGGTGACGGGACGGCAGATGTGGACGCGGTCGGTGGCATTGCCCCGGTAGCGCCAGAGGATGTGGTCCCCCGGCGCCCA
Source organism: Streptomyces sp. NPDC002537 (assembly GCF_053594975.1). Classification (NCBI taxonomy): domain Bacteria; kingdom Bacillati; phylum Actinomycetota; class Actinomycetes; order Kitasatosporales; family Streptomycetaceae; genus Streptomyces; species Streptomyces sp. NPDC002537. Next base: position 105,489 of record NZ_JBSFWT010000002.1, on the reverse strand, counting down.
GGAGCCGGCCGTGCCCGTCGTGTCCAAGGAGTCCGCTGTCATGCGCAGATCCTAGGCGGCGGGGCGCCTGGAGCGCCGTGATGTGCGCCGCAAAGGTACGGTCCAGTAGGGGCGCGGGCGGCCGCCGACGGCCCGCGGCCGCGAACCGAGCGGACGGCCTGCCCCGGCGGGCGCCCCCGGACGGTTACGGCCGGGTCATCCGCAGCACGTCCAGCGCCTCGTCCAACTGCTCGCGCGTCAGCAGCCCGCGGTCCACGTAGCCGGACTCCAGCACGACCTCGCGGATCGTCTTCCGCTCGGCAAGGGACTTCTTGGCCACCTTCGCCGCCTCCTCGTAGCCGATGTAGCGGTTGAGGGGCGTCACCACGGACGGCGAGGACTCCGCGTACTCGCGGGCCCGTTCCACGTTGGCGGTGATCCCGTCGACCGTGCGGTCGGCGAGCAGCCGTGACGCGTTGGCGAGCAGCCGCACCGACTCCAGGAGGTTCTTCGCCATGACCGGGAGCATCACGTTGAGCTCGAAGTTCCCGGCGGCGCCCGCCGTGGCCACGGTCGCGTCGTTGCCGACGACCTGGGCGGCCACCATCAGGACCGCCTCGGGGATCACCGGATTGACCTTGCCCGGCATGATCGACGAGCCCGGCTGGAGGTCCGGCAGGTTGATCTCGGCGAGGCCGGTGCGCGGGCCGGAGGACATCCAGCGCAGATCGTTGGCGATCTTCGTGAGGCCGACGGCGATCGTCCGCAGCTGGCCGCTGGTCTCCACCAGGCCGTCCCGGGCGCCCTGCGCCTCGAAGTGGTTCCGGGCCTCGGTCAGCGGCAGCCCGGTGGCGCGGGCGACCTCGGCGATGACGGCGCCCGAGAACCCGGCCGGGGTGTTGATGCCGGTGCCCACGGCCGTGCCGCCGAGCGGCAGTTCGGCGAGGCGCGGCAGCGCGGCGCGCAGCCGCTCGACGCCGTAGCGCACCTGCGCGGCATAGCCCCCGAACTCCTGACCCAGCGTCACCGGGGTGGCGTCCATCAGGTGCGTACGGCCGGACTTGACGACCTCCGCGAACTCCTTCGCTTTCCGTTCCAGCGCCTCGGCGAGGTGCTCCAGCGCCGGGACCAGATCGCCGGTGACGGCCGCGGTGGCGGCGATGTGGATGCTCGACGGGAAGACGTCGTTGGAGCTCTGCGAGGCGTTGACGTGGTCGTTGGGGTGCACCTCGCGGCCGAGGCGCTCGGTGGCCAGGGTGGCGATGACCTCGTTGGCGTTCATGTTGGACGAGGTGCCCGAACCGGTCTGGAAGACGTCGATCGGGAAGTGGTCGTCCCAGCGGCCCTCCGCGACCTCGTCCGCCGCCGCCCGGACGGCCTCCGCGATCTCCTTGTCGACCACGCCCAGCTCGGCGTTGACCTTGGCCGCGGCGGCCTTGATCCGGGCCAGCGCCTCGATGTGCGCCCGCTCCAGCCGCTGCCCGCTGACGGGGAAGTTCTCCACCGCCCGCTGGGTCTGGGCGCGCCACTTGGCATGGGCGGGGACCCGCACCTCGCCCATGGAGTCATGCTCGGTCCGGTACTGCTCACTCTCGGTCATCGTCACTTACCTCCTGACAAACGCAGCGTTTGTCCGGCGCGACGTGTTCCCAAGTCGCACTACCGATAGTAAATACCGCGGGTAACAACTGAAATCGGGGAGGCTCCATGCCACGCAGACCCACCCTGCGCTGTGCCCTCGCCGCCGTCGCCGCGTGTGCCGCGGCGCTCGGCGGGACGGCCACCACCGGACCCACCGCCCACGCCGACACCCGCACGTCCGCCGTCACCCCCCTGACACCGGAACTGGAGAGCATCCGCGCCGCCGAGGCCGCCGGGCTCTACGGCGACGCCGCCGAACGCCCCCTCGCCGAGCGGAAGACCTCGTTGATCTCGCTCGGTGACAGCGAGATATCCGGCGAGGGCGTCGGCACCTACGAAGCCGGCACCGACGGCCCCGCCAACTGGTGCCACCGCTCGCCCGACTCCGCCATCCACCGCACCACCATCCCCGCCGACGTCACCTACAACGTCGCCTGCTCCGGCGCCGCCACCGGCAACATCCGCATCGGCGGCAGCAAGCAGTACGCGGACGAACTCGTGCAGAGCGACGCCCTCGCCGTCAAGGCCCGCAACACGCGCGTCAAACTGATCCTGCTGGGCGCGGGCGCCAACGACGACCTCCAGTTCGGGCCCGTGATGACCGACTGCGTGGAGCGCTACCTGCTGCTCCAGGGCACCTGCGAGCCCAAGTACGCGCCCGGCTGGCAGGCCCGCGTCGACAGCCTCGTGCCCAAGGTCGAGCAGACCGTGCGCGACCTGCGGACCGTCATGCGGAACGCGGGCTACGCCGACGACGACTACCGGCTCGTCGTCATGGCCTACCCCAGCCCCATCGGCCCCGACTTCGAGGACAACCCCGACTTCCCCGGCAAGATCCCGGGCGGCTGCGTGGGCTACACCTCCGACGCCGCGTGGGGCCGCAACACCGCCGTGCCCGCCTTCGAACGCGGCATGCGGCAGGTCGCCCGCGACACCGGCGCCGTCTTCCTCGACAACTCGCGCCTCTTCCACGGCCACGAGGTGTGCATGGAGGACACCTGGGCGCGCGGCCTCTACGTCAACCTCTCCAACCCCTTCCCGCCGGACGCCAATTCCGTGCGCCAGTCCTTCCACCCCAACTACCGCGGCCACGGCGCCTTCGCGTCCTGCATAGGCCGGCTCTACGCCGCCGGCTACCGCGAGGCGGGGTGCGCGGACCCGGCGAGCACGGGCACGCCGGTGCTGTACCAGGGCGCCTGGGACGACGCGTACCGCCCGCTGAAGAGCACGGCCACGGGCACCTGCGTCGACGCCTACGGCGCGGCGTCCGCCAACGGCACGGAGGTCGGCGGCTGGGACTGCAACGGCGCCCGCAACCAGCTGTGGTGGTACGACGGGCAGCGGGGGTCGCTGCACTCCGGGCTGACGCACGACCGGTGCGTCGACGTTCCCGGCGGTACGTATTCCGCCGGCGCGGCGCTGGAGCTGTGGAACTGCCACGGGGGTGACAACCAGAAGTTCACGCGGAGTGGTTCCGCGATCAGCCCGGCGGGCGCGCCCGGCCTGTGCCTGACGCTCGCGTCGGCGAAGGACGCGGTGCGCTTGCAGCCGTGCGACGGCTCGGCGGCGCAGAGTTTCGTGTGACCGAACCCGCCCGTCCACCCCGCCCCCGGAAGCGGGTGGTTTCCCTCCGGGGGCTGCCGCGCCCCGTCAGAGGCGCGGGGAACTGCGCGACCGGCCGTACACGGCCCGCAGGCGCGCACCGGGAACGCGAGGCACCCCGGTAGGCGGAGCGGGCCCGGTGGGCGCGGCCGCCCCGCGAGGCCGCACTCCGCGGACCCGGGGGCGGCAGCCCCCGGGCCAGGCGGCGGGCCCCACAGGGGCCCTAGTTGGACGGCCGTACCGGGATCGACGTGAACGTCGGTGCCGGTGCCGGGTCGACGAAGAAGTCGTTGCCCTTGTCGTCCACGACGATGAACGCCGGGAAGTCCTCGACCTCGATCTTCCAGACCGCCTCCATGCCGAGCTCCTCGTACTCCAGGACCTCGACCTTCTTGATGCAGTCCTGCGCGAGCCGCGCGGCCGGCCCGCCGATGGATCCCAGGTAGAAGCCGCCGTGCGCGGCACACGCGTCGGTGACCTGCGCCGACCGGTTGCCCTTGGCGAGCATCACCTTGGAGCCGCCCGCGGCCTGGAACTGCTCCACGTAGGAGTCCATGCGGCCGGCGGTCGTCGGCCCGAAGGAGCCGGAGGCGTAGCCCTCGGGGGTCTTGGCCGGGCCCGCGTAGTAGACCGGGTGGTCCTTGAGGTACTGCGGCATCTCCTCGCCCGCGTCCAGCCGCTCCTTGATCTTCGCGTGGGCGATGTCGCGCGCGACGACCAGCGGGCCGGTCAGCGACAGGCGGGTCTTGACGGGGTACTTGGTGAGCTCGGCGAGGACCTCGTCCATCGGCCGGCTGAGGTCGACGCGGACGACGTCGCCCTCCGACTCCAGCTGCTCGTCGGTGGTGTCGGGGAGGAAGCGGGCCGGGTCGGTCTCCAGCTGCTCCAGGAAGACGCCCTCGGCGGTGATCTTCGCGACGGCCTGGCGGTCGGCGGAGCAGGAGACGGCGATGGCGACCGGGCAGGACGCGCCGTGCCGCGGCAGCCGGACCACGCGCACGTCGTGGCAGAAGTACTTGCCGCCGAACTGGGCGCCGATGCCGATCTTCTGCGTCAGTTCGAAGACCTTCTCCTCCAGCTCCTTGTCGCGGAAGCCGTGGCCGAGCGGCGAGCCCTCCTCGGGCAGCTCGTCGAGGTAGTGCGCGGAGGCGTACTTCGCGGTCTTCAGGGCGTACTCGGCGCTGGTGCCGCCGACGACGATCGCCAGGTGGTACGGCGGGCACGCGGCGGTGCCCAGGGAGCGGATCTTCTCCTCCAGGAACTTCATCATGCTCGCCTCGTTGAGCACGGCCTTCGTCTCCTGGTAGAGGAAGGACTTGTTGGCGCTGCCGCCGCCCTTGGCCATGAACAGGAACTTGTACGCGCCGCCGTCGGTCGCGTACAGCTCGATCTGCGCGGGCAGGTTGGAGCCGGTGTTCTTCTCGTCCCACATGGTCAGCGGGGCCATCTGGGAGTAGCGCAGGTTGAGCTCGGTGTACGCGTCGTAGATGCCGCGCGAGAGCGCTTCCTCGTCCCCGCCCTCGGTGAGGACGTGCTGCCCGCGCTTGCCCATGACGATCGCCGTGCCGGTGTCCTGGCACATCGGCAGCACGCCCGCCGCGGCGATGTTGGCGTTCTTCAGCAGGTCGAGCGCGACGAAGCGGTCGTTGGCGGACGCCTCGGGGTCGTCGAGGATGCGGCGCAGCTGGGCGAGGTGCGCGGGGCGCAGGTAGTGCGAGATGTCGTGCATGGCCTCCGCGGCCAGCTTCCGCAGCGCCTCGGGCTCGACCTTGAGGAACGTCCGGCCGTCGGCCTCGAAGGTGCTCACACCCTCCGAAGTCACCAGACGGTACGGGGTGTCGTCCTCGCCCAGGGGCAGAAGATCGGTGTAGGCGAACTCTGGCATTGCGGCCATTCCTCACTCGGCAGACATCGCTGGCTACTGCGACAGCACCCACAAGCGTAGAACGCGGCGCCCGCCGGGAGTCTGTGAGGTAAGGCTCACCCGCTCGCCCCACTGTCGCGATCTATCGCGTTTCGCTAGGCTGGCGGGGTGGATGAGTCATCGCTCGAAAAACGCCCCCCGGTGCCGCTGACGAAGCAGGCGGAGCCGCGGGACGCCGTCCCGGCGGCCGCGGAAGCGGGGCTGCGCGCCTCCGACGCCGAGCGCGACCGGATAGCCGACATCCTGCGCGAGGCCCTGGGCGAGGGCCGGATCACCGCGGAGGAGCACGCGGAGCGGGTCGGGCGGGTCTACGAGGCCAGGACCGTGGGCGAGCTGGAGCCCCTGGTCCGCGATCTCCCGGCCGCGCCCCGGCCCGAACCCGCCGCCCCCGCGCGCCCGTACGACGCCCCGGTGCGCCCCGGCGACGCGCCCTACGGCACCGCGGAGAACCTCATCGCGGTCTTCGGCGGCGCCAGCCGCAACGGCCGCTGGCGGGTGGCCCGCAGGATCAACGCGTTCGCCCTGTTCGGCGGCGTCGAGATCGACCTGACGGAGGCGGTCTTCGAGCATCGGCACGTCGTCATCAACGCCACCGCCATCTTCGGCGGCGTCGAGATCAAGGTCCCGGAGAACATCACCCTGCGCTCCACGGGCAGCGGCATCTTCGGCGGATTCGAGGTGAAGACCTACGAGGCGCCGGACGCGGACGCCCCGGTGGTGACGGTGATGGGCTTCGCCGTCTTCGGCGGTGTGGAGGCCAAACCGCGGCGCGGAAAGCGGCTGCGGAACCTCCGGCAGGGCGGCTGATCGCGGCCCGCCGCGTTCCGCTCATGGCAACGGTGTGAATAAGCACGCGCACAGCGGGTAAAGCTTGGTGCATCGTCTCTCGTACGGCTGCCGGTGCGAATGGCCGTGCGCAGTTGAGGCGGGCAAAGGTGACTCAATCGGCCAAGCTAAGCCGTCGTCAGGAGTAGACCGTGCTGCTACCGCATCAGCCCCTGCCTGAAGCCGCCGTACCGTCCCAGCGGGTTCCCGCTCGGGATCAGGCCGGCCCCTGGCATTCGGAGGCGGTGTGCCGCCGGGATGAAGCCGGGCTCTTCTTCGCACCATCCAAGGAACCCACGGCCGCGCGGCTGTCCCGCGAGGAGGCCGCCAAGCGCGTCTGCGCGCGTTGCCCCGTCATGGTCGAGTGCCGGGAGCACGCCCTGCTCCAGCCGGAGCCCTACGGGGTGTGGGGCGGGCTGACCGCCGCGGAGCGCCGGGTCGTGCTGGCCCGCCGTCGTCGGCGCGAGGCCGAGCTGCAGCGCAGCACGAGGGTCGCCGCCGCGGGCTGAAGGGTGTCGGTGTGCCCGGGGCCGCCCGGGTCACGCCCGCGGGGCTCCGTCCCGCACCCCGGTCCCCGGGCTTCCCCAGCGGTGTCTGGAGGAGCCCGCGGACCGGGGTGTGCGGTAGTGCGCCCCGAGAAGGCGCGGCCGGCCGCCGACGGCCCGCGGCCTGATCACCGCTCACCGCACTTCCGGTGGAGCGCTCAGCTGGGGCGCTCGAAGTCGACCGTGCTGTACGCGCGCAGCTTGGACAGCCGGTGCGTGGAGTCGATCTGCCGGATGGTGCCCGACTTGGAGCGCATCACCAGCGACTGGGTGGTCGCGGTCTCCGCGCGGTAGCGCACCCCGCGCAGCAGCTCGCCGTCCGTGATGCCGGTGGCGACGAAGAACACGTTCTCGCCGCTGACCAGGTCGTCGGTGTGCAGCACCTTGTCGAGGTCGTGGCCCGCGGCCACCGCGCGCTCGCGCTCCTCCTCGTCCTTGGGCCACAGCTTGGCCTGGATCGTGCCCCCGAGGCACTTGATCGCGCAGGCCGCGATGATGCCCTCCGGCGTACCGCCGACACCGAGCAGCAGGTCGATGCCCGTGCCCTCGCGCACGGCCATGATCGCACCGGCCACGTCGCCGTCGGAGATGAACTTGATGCGGGCGCCCGCCTCGCGGATCTCCTTGACGATGCCGTCGTGACGGGGGCGGTCGAGGACGACGACGGTGACGTCCTCGGGGGACGAGTGCTTCGCCTTCGCAACGCGACGGATGTTGACGCCCACCGGAGCGTTGATGTCGACGTAGTCCGCGGCCTCCGGGCCGGTGACCAGTTTGTCCATGTAGAAGACGGCGGACGGGTCGAACATGGAGCCGCGGTCGGCGACGGCCATGACGGAGACCGCGTTGGCCATGCCCTTGGCGGTGAGGGTGGTGCCGTCCACCGGGTCCACGGCGACGTCGCACTCGGCGCCGGTCCCGTCGCCCACGCGCTCGCCGTTGTAGAGCATGGGCGCGTTGTCCTTCTCGCCCTCGCCGATGACGACGACGCCATTCATGGAGACGGTGCCGATGAGGGCGCGCATGGCCTTGACCGCGGCACCGTCCGCACCGTTCTTGTCGCCGCGCCCGACCCAGCGGCCCGAGGCCATGGCGCCGGCCTCGGTGACCCGGACGAGCTCCAGGGCGAGGTTGCGGTCGGGGGCTTCGGGGCTGACCTCGAGCGGGGACGGCAGGTGATGATCGGTCATCGGAGCGCACCTTTCTGTACGGCGACGGCCGTAGGACTCCTCCGTCCCCCGAAGGGGGCAGAGCGTGAGGGTGCTGATGACTTTATCTGTTGACTGCGAGAGTGAGCAGGTCACCCCACGCATGAGCGCCGTCAAGGTCTTCCGGCGCCGCTGCGCGACGCGGCCGGGGAGTACCGGCGTCATGATCGCCGGGGGCATGGGGGACGATGGGGGGCGTGGCAGGTAGGAACCCCAAGGCGCAGACCGTCCGGAACATGTTGCTGGCGATGATGGTGATTGTCCCCATCGCCCTGGTCAGCTACATCTTCATCCCGCACGACGAGCACAAGGACCCCATCAGGACCGTCGATTACCGGGTGGAGCTCGACACGGCCCGCCGCGCCGCGCCGTACCCGGTCGCGGCGCCCGAGGGGCTGTCCGCCGGCTGGCGCGCGACCTCGGTCTCGTACCGCGCGGGCGGCAAGGACGGGTCGGCCTGGCATCTCGGCTTCCTCGACCCGGAGACGCAGTACGTCGCGGTCGAGCAGAGCGACGCCCCGGCGGCCGCGTTCATCGACAACGTGACGCGGGGCGCGGTGAAGACCCCGCGGACGGAGCAGGTGGGCGAGGCCACCTGGCGGCACTACGAGGGCGAGAAGTACAACGCCCTGGTGCGCGAGGAGCACGGTGTGACGACGGTCGTCACCGGCACCGCCGACGGTGACCGGCTGACGAAAATGGCCGCCGCGCTCAAGGCCGAGCCGGCCAAGAAGACCGGGAACGACGCCTGATACGTGACGGCCTGACGGCTGCGGCCCGCTCCCCGGAGGGAACGGGCCGCAGCCGTCTGTTCGTCGGGTCACCGTCAGACGGTGGTGACGACCTGCTCGTAGGACAGGCGCGGCGAGCGCGGGAACGGGGCGTCCCCGGCCTGCTTGCCGATGTTGACGACCATCAGCGGGGTGTGGTCGTCGTCCAGGAACTCCTTCTGGACGCCCGCGAAGTCGAAGCCGGTCATCGGGCCCGCGGCCAGACCGGCGGCGCGGACGCCGACGATGAAGTACGCGGCCTGGAGCGCGCCGTTCACCTTGGCGGACGCCTCACGGGCGGGGCGCTCGCTGTAGAAGACGTCCTTGGCCTGCGGGAAGTGCGGGAAGAGCGTCGGCAGCTCCTCGTGGAACTCGTTGTCCGCGGCGAGGATCGCGACCAGCGGAGCGTTGCGGGTCTTGTCCTGGTTGCCCTCCGACATGTGCGGAACCAGGCGCTCGCGGGCCTCCTCGGAGCGGACCAGGACGACGCGCAGCGGCGTCGCGTTGAACGCGGTGGGGCCGTACTTCACCAGGTCGTAGATCGCCTGGATCTGCTCGTCGGTCACCGGCTCGTCGGAGAAGGAGCCGACGGTACGGGCCTCACGGAAGAGCAGGTCCTGGGCGGCGGGGTCGAGGGCGAGGGTCATCGGGCGCACCTTCTCGTGTCATGCGGAACGTTTGTGATCGGGCTCCACTCTACGCGCAGTGTGTGAAGTTTCAACTAAACCCGCGTTTTTGTGGCAGGGCTCACACTCGACGGGTCGATTTGGTGGTTCTTGCGTAATAAGGGCGTGGCCCGGTGGTCTCTTCCCACCGGGCCACGCCCTTACGTGTCCGTACGTGTCCGTGCCGCGGCGCCGCTCAGGATCCGTCGTCCGCGGACTCCTCCGACGACTCCGGCGTCCCCGGCTCGTCGTCCGACGCCAGCGCGGCGTCGAGGCGCGCCCGCGCGCCCTCCAGCCAGTGCCTGCACACCTTGGAGAGCTCCTCGCCCCGCTCCCACAGCGCCAGTGATTCCTCGAGCGTCGTGCCGCCCGCCTCCAGGCGCCGGACCACCTCGATCAGCTCGTCCCGCGCCTGCTCGTATCCCAGGACGTTCTCGCCCGTTTCAGCCATGCCGCCCAGCCTAGGCGGGAGGTGCGACAACGGCCCGCACCGTGAGCTCGCCCTCCGCGACGCGCGCCCGCAGCTCCTCGTCCGCCGCCACGTCGTCCGCGGCCCGCACCACCGAGCCGTCCGCACGCTGGAGCACCGCGTACCCGCGCCGCAGCGTCGCCGCGGGGGACAGCGCGACGACGCGCGCGTGCGTGTGCGTCAGCTCCGAGTCCGCGCGGTCGAGGAGATGGCCGAAAGTGCGCCGTCCCCGTTCCGTGAACGCCGCGAGCTGTGCCTCCCGTTCGTCCACCATCCGGTGCGGCCGCTCCACGCTCGGCCGCGCCCGCAGCCCCGCCAGCCCGCGCTCCTCGCGCTCCAGGTGCCCGGTGACGCAGCGCAGCGCGCGCTCCCGCAGCTGCCGCACACGGACCAGCTCCTCGCCCACGTCCGGCACGACCCGCTTCGCCGCGTCCGTGGGCGTCGACGCGCGCAGGTCCGCGACCAGGTCCAGCAGGGGCGAGTCCGGCTCGTGCCCGATCGCGGACACCACCGGCGTACGGCACGCGGCCACCGCCCGGACGAGCTGCTCGTCCGAGAACGGCAGCAGGTCCTCCACGCTGCCGCCGCCCCGCGCCACGATGATCACGTCCACGTCCGGGTCGGCGTCCAGCTCCGCCACCGCCTCGATCACGCGCGGCACCGCGTGCACGCCCTGGACCGGGACGTTGCGCACCTCGAAGCGGACCGCGGGCCAGCGGTGCCGGGCGTTCTCCAGCACATCGCGCTCGGCGGCGGACGCGCGCCCGCAGACCAGCCCGATGCGCTGCGGCAGGAACGGCAGCGGCCGCTTGCGCCCGGCGGCGAACAGCCCCTCCGCGGTCAGCGCCCGCTTCAACTGCTCCAACCGCGCCAGCAGCTCACCGATGCCCACCGGCCTGATCTCGGCGGCCCGCAGCGACAGCGAACCACGCGGGGCGTACCACTCGGGCTTGGCGTGCACCACGACCCGCGCGCCCTCCGAGACCACATCGGCGACCTGGTCGAACACGGCGCGGTAGCAGGTGACGGACAGCGAGACGTCGTGCGACGGGTCGCGCAGCGTCAGGAACACGACGCCGGCGCCGGGGCGCCGGGACAACTGGGTGATCTGCCCCTCGACCCACACGGCACCCAGCCGGTCGATCCACCCGCCGATGAGACGGGACACCTGCCCGACGGGGATCGGGGTGTCCGGCGACGTGTTGAGAGCCATGGAGGGAGGGTAGCCGCGAACACGGCGCGTCAGCGTGGGCCGGGTGTCCGCGTCCGCCGTACCGTCTGCACCCCCAGCACCACCAACCCCACCGCACACCATGCCCCGCCCACCATCTGCGCCGTGGGCGCCGCCTTCACGATCACCGCGATCACCACCGCGAGCCCCAGCAGCGGGACCAGGACATGCCGTACGGGCCGCAGGCCACCGCGCCGCCGTACCCCGAACCACCCGATCACCGACAGGTGCAGCAGCGCGAACGCGACCAGCGCCCCCACGTCGACCACCGACACCAGCCGGTCCAGGCCGTCGTCGCGCCGGGCCGCCCACACCGCCGCCGCCATGGTCACCGCCGCCGCGCCCAGCAGCGCGAGCCGCGGCACCCCCGACCCCCGGTCCACCTTCGCCAGCAGGCCCGGCAGCCGCCGGTCGCGGGCCATGGCGAACAGCAGCCGCCCGGCCGCCGCCTGCCCGGCCAGCGCGGCGAAGGCGGCGCCGATCGCCTTGCTCGCGGCCACCAGGTCGTGCAGCCAGGCGCCGGTCGCGGCGTCGACCGTGTCGTAGAAGGCCGACCCTTGTCTCGCCGGCTCCGCGGCCAGTTCCGCCGGTGACATGGGGGCGAGCAGCGCCGCCAGGTACGTCTGCGCGACGAACAGCACGCCCGCCAGGGCCAGACAGGTCAGCACCGCACGCGCGACCCGCGCCGAGCCCTCGGCGGCCTCCTCCGCGAACGCGGCGATGGCGTCGAAGCCCAGGTACGACAGCACCGCCACCGACACCGCCGTGAACACCGCCCCCGCCGTGAGCCCGCCGTCCCCGGCCAGCGGCGACAGCCACCCCCGCCGGGTGCCGTGCTCGGACAGCGTGAAGACCGCCGAGGCGACGAAGACCAGCAGCACCGCGATCTCCATGGCCAGCACCAGGAAGCCCACCGCGGCGGCGGCCCGCACGCCCCACAGGTTCAGCCCGGTCGTCACGACCACCGCGATCGCCGTCCACCACCACTGCGGAACGGACGGCACCAGCGCGTGCATCGCGATCCCGGAGAAGAGGTACGCGACCGCCGGGATCAGCAGATAGTCGAGCATCGCCATCCACCCGGCGACGAACCCCGCGCCCTCGCCGAGCCCCACCCGCGCGTAGGTGTACACCGAGCCCGCCTGCGGGGCGACCCGCACCATCTGCGCGTACGAGAAGGCCGTGAAGGCCATCGCCACCGTCGCCACGACGTAGACGAGCGCGACCGCGCCGTGCGCCTTCGCGTCGAGTGTGCCGAAGATGCCGACCGGTGCCATCGGGGCGATGAACAGCAGGCCGTACACGACGAGGTCCCGGAAGGACAGCGTGCGCCGCAGCGCGTCCGGCCGGCCGCCGCCGGGGGGTGTGACCATGGAATCGCCCCTCGCTGATACTGCTTCCCGCCATCGTGCACCAGCTCCGGTCAGCACGCCGGTCGGCGCGACCCCCGGTGCGGGCGGGCCCGTACGATGGACGGCATGACTGCTGCCGCCGCCCGCAAGGTCCTGCTCGCCGCCCCCCGTGGCTACTGCGCGGGCGTGGACCGCGCCGTGATCGCCGTCGAGAAGGCCCTGGAACAGTACGGTGCGCCCGTCTACGTGCGCCACGAGATCGTCCACAACAAGTACGTGGTCCAGACGCTGGAGAAGAAGGGCGCGATCTTCGTCGAGGAGACGGCGGAGGTGCCCGAGGGCAACATCGTCATCTTCTCGGCGCACGGCGTCGCCCCGGCCGTCCACGAGGAGGCCGAGCGCGGCAGGCTGGCCACCATCGACGCGACCTGCCCGCTGGTCACCAAGGTCCACAAGGAAGCCGTCCGCTTCGCCAAGGAGGACTACGACATCCTCCTCATCGGTCACGAGGGCCACGAGGAGGTCATCGGCACCAGCGGCGAGGCGCCCGAACACATCACCCTGGTCGACGGCCCCGGCGACGTCGCCGGCGTGACCGTCCGCGACGAGTCCAAGGTCGTCTGGCTCTCCCAGACCACCCTCTCCGTGGACGAGACGATGGAGACCGTCGACGCGCTCAAGGGCCGCTTCCCGAACCTGCTCAGCCCGCCCAGCGACGACATCTGCTACGCCACGCAGAACCGGCAGACCGCCGTCAAGCAGATGGGCGCCGACGCCGACCTGGTGATCGTCGTCGGCTCGAAGAACTCCTCCAACTCCGTCCGCCTCGTCGAGGTCGCCCTCGGCGCAGGCGCCCGCGCCGCGCACCTGGTCGACTTCGCCGACGAGATCGACGAGGCCTGGCTGGAGGGCGTGGACACGGTCGGCGTGACCTCGGGCGCCTCGGTGCCGGAGATCCTCGTCGAGGGCGTCCTGGAGTGGCTCGCCGAGCGCGGCTACGGCGACGTCGAGACGATCACCGCCGCCAAGGAGTCCATCACCTTCTCGCTGCCCAAGGAACTGCGCCGGGACCTCCGCGCGGAGGCCGCCGCGCTGTCCGAGTCCGGGGAGGCCGGAACGGGCGGAGAGGCCGGGAAGGGCGCCTCCGCCGAGGGGTGAGCGCCGTGCCGACCCCGTAGCGTGGTCGCATGAACGTATTCGGCGTGGACATCGGCGGATCGGGCATCAAGGGCGCACCGGTCGACCTGACGCGGGGCGAGCTGACCGAGGACCGCTTCAAGGTCCTCACCCCGCAGCCGGCCACCCCGGACGCCGTCGCCGACAGCGTCCGGCAGGTCGTGGAGAACTTCGGCCGGTCCGGGCGGCCGGTCGGGGTGACGTTCCCGGGCGTGGTCGTCGACGGCGTCACGCGCACGGCCGCCAACGTGGCCAAGGACTGGGTGGGCGTGGACGCCGCCGGGCTGCTCGGCGAGCGGCTCGGCGCCCCCGTGACCGTACTGAACGACGCGGACGCCGCCGGGCTCGCCGAGCTGCACCACGGCGCGGCCCGCGGCAGGCGCGGCACGGTCGTCGTGCTCACCTTCGGCACGGGCATCGGCAGCGCCGTCTTCACCGACGGCAGGCTCGTCCCCAACACCGAGCTCGGCCACCTGGAGCTGCAGGGGCACGACGCCGAGACGCGGGCCTCCACCCGGGCCAAGGACGAGGAGGACCTGAGCTGGTCCCACTGGGCGCGCCGGGTCGGCCGCTACCTCGCCCACGTGGAGATGCTCTTCTCTCCCGAGCTCTTCGTCATCGGCGGCGGCGTCAGCCGCAAGGCCGACAAGTTCCTGCCGCTGATCGAGGGCGTCAGCGCGGAGATCGTGCCCGCTCAGCTGTTGAACAACGCGGGGATCGTGGGGGCCGCGATGGCCGCCGCCGCTGCCGCACCCGGTCCTGACGCCGCCGCCTGACCAGCAGCATCCGGCGGACGAGCGCGATCAGCGCGGCGAGCAGGGTGCCGGAGTACAGCCAGCCCGCGTGCAGCGACAGCACGGTGACCAGCCCCATGAGGTGGCCGAGGAGGGTGTCGGGGCCGCCGGTGAGGGGCACGGCGCCCACCGCGAAGGCGATGGGCGCGGTCACCGGCGCGGTCACCAGGTCTGCGGGCCGCACCCACAGGGCGCAGGCGGCGCTCGCCAGCAGGAAGAACACCCCGTAGACCACGGCCGAACCGCCGATCAGGGAGTCCAGGGAGCCGACCGCCAGCAGGACCAGGGTGGTCAGCAGCCCGCTGCCGAGCCCGGTCAGCCGGGCCGCGGGCACCCGCAGCGGGGGAGAGGCGCGCCCGGGGCGCGCGCGGTAGACCGCCGAGGTCTCGCTCTGTTCCACGGGGGAGGACGGTCTGGGCACGGGGGCAGCGCGGCGTACCTTGCGCTGGGGGACACGGATGCTGGGTTGCTCCACCCGACCAAACTAGGTCGAGAAGCGGGAGGAATCCGACGTTGGACACGCGGATTGGGCCACCTTGGGCGCGCGTTCGACTGATAGTCCTTCCGGGGCCGTCGCGCGGCGTGGACCCGTAGACTGGTCGACCGGCCCCGCTGCGGGCCGCGGACCCTTTACCACCCTCGCTACGGGAAGTCGCCACGTGTCGCTCACGATCGGAATCGTCGGTCTGCCGAATGTCGGCAAGTCGACCCTGTTCAACGCCCTGACCAAGAACGACGTGCTGGCGGCCAACTACCCGTTCGCCACCATCGAGCCCAACGTGGGTGTCGTCGGCGTCCCGGACCCCCGCCTGCAGAAGCTCGCCGAGATCTTCGGCTCGCAGAAGATCCTCCCCGCCACGGTCGACTTCGTCGACATCGCGGGCATCGTGCGCGGCGCCTCGGAGGGCGAGGGCCTGGGCAACAAGTTCCTCGCGAACATCCGTGAGTCCGACGCGATCTGCCAGGTCATCCGCGCCTTCAAGGACGAGAACGTCGTCCACGTCGACGGCAAGGTCTCGCCCAAGGACGACATCGAGACCATCAACACCGAGCTGATCCTGGCGGACCTGCAGTCCGTCGAGAAGGCGGTCCCGCGCCTGACGAAGGAGTCCCGCCTCCAGAAGGAGAAGGTGGCCGTCCTCGCCGCCGTCGAGGCCGCCAAGGCGATCCTGGAGTCCGGCCAGACCCTCTTCTCCGCCGGCATCATCAAGGGCACCGAGCAGGGCGACCTCCTGCACGAGCTGCACCTGCTCACCACCAAGCCGTTCCTCTACGTCTTCAACGTCGACGAGGACGAGCTGGTCGACGAGGACTTCAAGAACGAGCAGCGCGCCCTGGTCGCCCCCGCCGAGGCGATCTTCCTCAACGCCAAGATCGAGTCGGAGCTGATCGAGCTCGACGACGACGAGGCGCTGGAGCTCCTCCAGTCCATGGGCCAGGACGAGCCCGGCCTCGCCACCCTCGGCCGCGTCGGCTTCGCCACCCTCGGCCTCCAGACCTACCTCACGGCAGGCCCCAAGGAGACCCGCGCCTGGACCATCAAGAAGGGCGCCACGGCCCCCGAGGCGGCCGGTGTCATCCACACCGACTTCCAGAAGGGCTTCATCAAGGCCGAGGTCATCTCCTTCGACGACCTCGTCGCCACCGGCTCCGTAACCGAGGCCCGCGCGGCGGGCAAGGCCCGCATGGAGGGCAAGGAGTACGTGATGGCGGACGGGGACGTGGTGGAGTTCCGCTTCAACGTCTGATGACGTTGGCAGGGGTTTCTGTCACCCCAGGTAGATAGCTACCAAAACCCCAGGTCAGAGCACTAGCGGCCCGGCTGCTCTCCGGAGTGGTCCGGGCCGCTTCTGCGTGTTGAAAACCCTCGTGGTGACTTGGTGGTGACTGACCTGATGCCGTCTCAGAAGTCCTGAGCCAGGGCGGTACCGATTCCGTACTCTGGGCCTGGTGAGCACACAGATCGATGACACGGCTATCTACTTCCATGCGGTGCCGAGAGGGCAACAGGACCCTTGGGGCAGTCCAGGAGGCCAGTTCATAGGCGGCACTCTGACCCAAGCCCGCGCCTTCGCCGCTCTTGCACTGTCCTGGCCTGGCGTTGACGTCGTCCACATCGAACCGTGGACCATCAAGGGGAACCGCCCCATCATCAGCGAGACGCACGCCGCTGACGGCACGGTGAGCCACTTCGTAAGTCCCAGTGACGGCGGAGACGGGGAGCGGGCGAGTGGGGAACTGCCCTCGGTCGTCCTTGATGGCCTCGGAGACGCTGTAAGGCTCTGACGTGCGAGGGACCCCCGTCGAACAGAACCAGCGGGCGGCGTCATACTCAGGGCGCCCCTTGCGGACCCTGCACGCTCCCTTGACCGGGCTCTACTGGCAGTGTGACGCTCTGCAACGCAGCGCAACACTCGCAGTAGGAGGGCGCACCATGGGTTACACCTTCATCGGCAAAGACCCTGAGTCTGACGTGAACGGGTGCCCGGCGGTCTGGGTGGATGACGACCGGCGGCTACTCATCCAGGGGCGGCAGGCCGGGGGCGACGCTCAAGCTCGTACGCTGGCGGACTCGCCGCGATCCGAGAGTGAGACGCTGATCGTTCTTGAACCGAGGATGATCCCGCTTCTGAAGGAGGCTATTCGTGTCGCAGAGTCTGGCTGAGTTCGCCGCTCTGCTCCGGCAGTGCGAGTGCTCGGCAGTGCACCTTGAGACCCGCGATGCGTACGCCGTCCCCGGAGAACATCCCGGCTTCGATGCCTGGCTGGCCGGAGAGCGAAAGAACTGGGAAGACCGTTCGTCGTGGTGGCGCGACGACTGGCACGGCCTCATTCAGGGCATGACAGCGCAGGGTGTCTCGGTGCGCCGTGCGCGGGTGATCAGCGAGCCGGTCTCGGACTACATCAGGTGGGAGCACTACGTCACGTACGGCAACGTCGCCTGCGGGGAGCAAGTCCGGTGGCTCCCGCGCCGTCAGGCATCCGACCTGGCGTTGCCTGGCAACGACATCTGGCTCTTCGATGACAAGCTAGTCCAGTTCAACATCTTTGACGGTGACGGCCGTTGGGTGCACACGGACTTCACGGAAGATGCGGGCGTGGCGGCGCGGTGTGCCGACATGTTCGAGGCGGTCTGGGAGCGAGCCATCCCGCACGACAAGTACAGCGTCTGACAGAACAGCGGCCAGTCCATGACCTCACCTCTGTCTACGGCCGAAGAGGCCCATAAGGCAGTTGCCGACCGGCTCATGCGCATGATGGAAGACGCCGATCTTTCGGGGGCCCGGCTGGCCGCTCTGTGCGGCTGGGACCGTTCCAAGACGCACCGGATCATCAATCGGAAGACGATCCCGAAGCCCGTTGACATCCGCGCTTGGTGCGCTGCGTGTGGCAAACCCGAAGAAGCCGAAGCGCTGATAGAGACCACTCGCACAGCTAAGACCCTGTACGTCCAGTGGGCGCAGTACCTGAAGGGCGGGCTCAGTAAGGCACAGCGCAGCAGCATCTACCAGGAGACACGCGCCTTTCGGGTCTACAGCTGCGGTGTGCTTCCCGGGATGCTTCAGACGGAGCCGTACGCCCGTGGCATTCTCCGCACGATCCGCCATTTCAGGAACCTGCCGGACGACGTCGAAGACGCCGTACAGGCCCGCCTAGAGCGCTCAGACGATGTTATCCAGGGCAGTCATCAGGTCTCGATCCTCATGGAAGAGTCGGCCCTGTACATGCCGATGACTGAACTTCCACAGCACGCGGGGCAGTTGGAGCACTTCCTGTCAGTCATCGGGCGCCCCAACCTTGCCTTCGGGATCATCCCCAAAATGTCGCGCCGCTCGGTATGGCCCATCGAAACCTTCTATGCGTTCGATGATCGCGAAGTTCAAGTCGAGACCCTGACAGCCATGGTCCGCGTGACGAACCCATCCGAGATCAACGCATACCTCAGTGCCTTCGCTCAGATGGCACGCGCAGCCGTGTACGGCTCGAAGGCCAAAGACCTGATCAGGACGGCTCTCGACGCCTGCGAAGCGTGAAAGCGTACAACATCGTGCAACATAGCGGCCGCCAGGGCCCGTTGGTCCCTACCGTCTCCGCATGACCACGGACATTGAAGTAGCCGCACAGCAAGCCGACGCCTTCCTGGCAGGCAAGAAGAAAGCCGACGACACGGCTTTCATGCTGGGACGTGTGCTTGCGGAGATGGGCATCAGGGTCGGGGATACGGGCTCGTGGCCGCTGGTGAAGGGCCGCGCGTCCCTCAGTGGTGAGCCGTCCATCTTCCTCGGGACGGTTCCACTCCCCACGGCCAAGAAGCTGATCGACGCCCTGATCTACGCGGAGTCGGCGAGGCGGTGTCAGCGGGATCGTGACGCTGGCCGCGGCCACGACGGCTAGCCCGGTGTCCGTACCCACCTCAATCAGGAAGGCACATCATGACCGACCTGTACAGCCTCCCCCTCGACGGCGCCCAGTTCTCCAAGGCATGCGGCGGCAACACCCACCCCGACGGCGAAGCGTGCGTGACCCTGGCCCACATCGGTGACGACGCCTGGGCCATGGGTGACAGCAAGCGGCCCAGCGCGGAGCCGCTGAGGTTCACCACGGCGGAGCTGGACGCGGCCGGTATCGACCCGGCCCGCTTCAACCTCACGGCCTGACCCACGGCCACTCGTTGACCGGCGGCCTTCACTCTCCGGGGGCGGGGGCCGCCTTGCCTTGCTCTGGACAGGACGACACCAGTTGCACGTTCACGGGTATCTCTGGACCGGCGAGAAGACCACGTTCGACAAGGAGAGCATCCGTCGGCCGCCGTCCTCGTCGCCGCCGACGGCCACCAGCCCGGACGACGTACAACAGCGATACCGGGAAGCCGTCGTGGAGTGGAAGACCACCGACGTTCCGCCGATCGAAACGGCGTACTGGCTGCTGAAGCCGGCCCGGCTGATCCGGGGCACGTGGGAGGAGCCGAAGGAGGCCGCCGACTGGCTGGGGCAGCAACTCGCCGAGCACGCGCCCCGCTTCGCATCGGAGCACGACCGGGACACGACGAGGATGGTTGTCCTCGCCGCCTCCGCCACCGAGCGGCTGGCTCTCGGTGGGGATGTCTCGCTCGGGTTCTACCTGCGAGGGACCTTGTTCCTGTCGGTGGCGCTGGTGACGTGCTCCCCGAACCGTGCCGAATCGAAGGCGAACTGCCCTCTCAGTTAGAGAGTTTGCCCGGACCTGCATCTTGCGAAGTCGCGCCCGCGACGATGATGATCTCTGGGTATCGCAGATGCATCCGAGGGGGTTCGCGTGTCTAGCAAGGTGCAGTTAGGCGATGTTCCGGAGGTGCTCCGGGGAGTTGCACTCTGGCAGGTTCCATCACGCCGCCTGCCTTACCAAAGTCTGGGCGAACAAGCCCGCTCCCGGCACAAGCCGGAAGAAGGCTGTGAAGCGCGTGGAAGCAACGCGTGAAGCACGCGAGGCACGCGCCGACGCGGTGGCGCTGGAGAACATGCGCTCACAAAAGCCGAGCACATGGCGTCTCGGCAAGTCTCCAGCCACTACGGGCGACGCTCGTACTAGGACGTGTATGCGTTCGACTCCAGGTAGGCGACGGCACGCTTCAGGATCTCCACGTCGTCCTTGACCATGCCGAGCAGCATGTTGCACTTCCGGCAGAGGGCGCCACGGACGCACTCACCGCACGACCGCCCCGAGGTCCGGCAACACTCGTGGTTGTGGTCCACCGCGAGCTCTTTGCCGGACGGGCATTCCTCGACACCGCAGATCCCACAGCCGCCGCCCTGTGACCTGATCAGCGATCTGTGCTGGTCCCGGGTGAGGTTGTAGTTTCGCTTTAGTTGCCGGGTTCTGACGCAATACTTGCAGTATGTCTTGTTCGTGCCGAACTCTTCCGCAATGGCCTCAGCGCCGAGAATCGGCCCACAATGGCAGCCCAGACATACTCGCCCGCACTCATCTTCTAAGTTCGCCGCGTAACCCGGTTCTTCTTGGCGATAGCCTTCACGAGCTCATCGTCCATCTCGGCGAAGATGCCCGAGAGGCGATCGAGGTGGTTAATCAGAGTCCGGCAGTCGTGGTCATTCATGATGCATTCCAATCTCCTCGCGTACGTACGCGAGGGCAGGTGTATGCGGACGCGCCCACGCACGTACGTCGTGCGCGCTGTGCCCAAGGTGAAGAGCAGCCTTCCTTGGGCGCCCGAGATCTCACTGTTCCGGCGGCTTCTTTTCCGCCGAGGACAGGCCATTCCAGGCGGTCACGCATTTTCAGACATGCGGATCGGCAGTGGTGGCCAGGGCGGCGGAGGCGGAGAGCGCCCGCGCGAAGCTGGCTACCGCCGTCATGTCCAAGTACTCGATCGCCGTACTGAGGTGCTCCTCCCAGTCGAGGTGGAACTCGTAAGCGAGCAGGTACCCCTCTCGGTGGGTGGCCGGACTGATGCCGAGCAAAGCGTCCAACGAGGGCGCTGGGAAGACTACGGGGGACCGGAAGATCTCGCGCTCCGTGGCACCGGTGGCGAACCGGCTCTGACCGAGCAGCAGGGCTGGGTCCACCAACCGTGCGACTTCCTCGCACCAGACGGTTACATGCCCCCAGAGCTCCCCGTCCTGCGTGACCATCGGTGGGAGCTGCCAGTCCGGCAGGTCGAGTGATCCACCCTTGCTCCGGGTGACCCGCAACGTGGTAGGGACCAGCCGGCACGTCAGTCCCAGGGAGCGCAGCGCTGCGGCGAACGCCAGCACGAGGAAGGCGGGAGAGGGCGCCACTTGCCCGCCCAGGTGATAGGTGACGGCTCCGAGCAGGCTGTACAGCGAGCGCGCGTCTGGCGGAACGGTCTGGGTGAGAGCCACTGCGTTGCGCCAAGGGTATTCGGATATCAGATGCGTTCCGCTGCCGCCCGACGGTGGCAGCGGAACGTGAGGAGGCCCGTCCAGGCTCACGGTCTCGGAAAGCTTGCCATGGGAATTCTGCTCATGCAGCTCCAGGAACTGGCGTGCAGCTACCGCGAGCGGTACGTGGCCCTGCCCCGCAGCTTCGAACAGCTCAAGGCTCTCTTGCATCAAGGCGCGGCACAGGTCGGGATCCCCGTCCGAATACCCCAGCAGGTGTCGGGTCCAGACGAGCACTGCACGTCGATGCATGACATTGGCCAGATCGCTCGGCCCGGCTTCAACGTGTGCTCTGAGGAGCGCCTCAGCTTGGTCGATCAACGATCCTGCGGCTTGCAGGATCCAGGCATCAGTGTTCAGCCCCTTCTCCTGCCTGTGGAGGCTGCCGACCATCAAGGCATGGGCCACGTCCACCATATGGCCCGTGTGGTGGCGCATGATGCTCACCGCTGCCCGCTCGGCGGGCTCGGGGATCCTCGCGGTGACGGCAAGGGCCTCTTCCAATCGACCCGTGGATGCTTTCACGATGGCGTCCAGGAAGTGCAGCTCCGCGTTTGTTTCCCCGTCTGCCGGAGCTGTCGCCTTGGCTTGGTCGATGGCCATGGCTGCGTCGTCCCAGTTCCGGATCCACACGAGTGACTGCACCTGTTCCAACCGGATTCCCAAGGCTGTCGAGGGAGCCACATCCTCTCGCTGCAGAACCGCATCGAGCCTGGCGTTGGCTCGGGCGATGTCAGCGAAGCGGTCCGTCGCCACCGCTGCGCGCATGTCGGAGACATGAGCCAGCAGCAGGTGCTCCACCCCCTCAGCGTCGAGTGCGGTCATGCCATCCAGCAGGTTCCAGGCGATCCGTGCCGCTTGTGCGGCCTCATCGAACCGCGACTGATTCAGCAGGCACTGGGCCAGTGTGGATATTGTTGCGGCTCGCCGATAGACGGGATCGTCCACTACGCCTTCGTCGGCGTGCTCCACGATCTCCAGTGCCTCACGCAGCAGTCCCTCGCTGCGCACCAGATCACCGTGGATGTTCGAGATCGCTGCCGCGACATTGGCCAGCAGTGCCACGGTGCTGGCGTCCGCGTGGCCGCTACTGGTCACGCGCTGTGCCACGTGAACCGAATGCTCAATCAGTGTGGCGGCCTCAGCCCACGTGTGCTGTTTCTGGCAGTCCACCAGCCGGTTTACCAGCTCGTGCTGGAAGCGTCCTTGCATCATATTGACGGCCTCGCTGTCCAGCATCGCGCGGATGACTTCCTGGACGATGCGGTGGATTGCGAGCATGCCGCCCCGGGGGTCGACCAGGGAGAATCTACGCAGTTCCGCCACGGCGCCGTAGATGGCCGATCCGGTCGGAAGGTCGAGCGTTGCGAGATGAAGTGGAATGAAGTCTGGGGCGAGCAGGGCGCAGCGGGCGAGCAGCCCAGCAGCGAGATGCCGTCCCGAGTCCTCGGGTGAGCGCAGCGCCTGATCGAGCACCTTTCCCACGCTGAGGCTGATCGCTGCGGTCAGTGTCGCGCCCTCCCGGTAGTCGAGCGGCACGAAGCCGGGTTCGTCGAGCAACTTGGCTCGGCAGTCGGCGAGTTCAGTCAGATACACGCCGACCGGGCACTGGGTCGCCGCGATGTAGCCGGTGGCCTGGGCGATGCCGAGTGGAATGCCCTCCACTGCGTCGACCAGTGCGGACACCTCGGACCCGGAGATATCTGGCAGCCGTTCTCTGGCCCAGGCAGTGGCCTCCTCGGCCGTCATCCGTTCAACGACCAGCCCGCCGTCTGCCGCAGCCCAAGCCGAATCGCGGGTGGTGACCAGTACATGCGCACCCTCGCAGGCCGGCAGCAGACCTTGCAGCTGATTCCACTCCGCGACGTTGTCGTAGATGAGCAGCAACCTGGTGCCCAGGTGTGCGAGGCGGAGGCCGACCTGGGCGAGGATCTCCACTTCGGTGGCTGGATCAGTCTCCCGCCGCTCTTCGGTGACCATCCGCCGATACGCGGCGATGACGTCCTGCCGGGTGCCGGATGGGATCCACCAGATGAAGTCGTACTCGTCTCGGTGCCGGTGGGCATACAGCCGGGCGATGCTGGATTTGCCGATCCCACCGAGTCCGGACACCACCACGCGGACTGTGCCTGCATCGGGCTCCTCGCTGAACCGCTCCCCGAGCGCCGTCAGCTCCCGGTCCCGGCCGCGCACACCGGCAGCCGAGGGGACCTCGCGGAGGAGCGCGCGGCCGGGACCAGGCAGCTTGACCGCCTCAGCCCCAAGCGCGGTACGGCGTCCGCGCAGAAGCCCGGGAAGCTCGTCCAACCGGACTGTGCGCCGGGCGAGCAGGTGGTCCCCGGACCACTGGAACATTTTCACAAACAGCGCGTCGACCGTGCTGTCGACGTCCCCTGCAGCCATGGCTACGGGGGAGAGTCGCAGCAGCTCCAACCGGGCCTGGTCGAGGATCTGTTCCCACGGCCCGATCCGGGTTTCGATCTCCAGCCGTCGGAGCAACGCGTGGTCGTTGACGGTGAGTCCGATAGAAGCCGGCACCCCGTCCTTGCACTCCGCCAGCCATCGGTCAGGGTCCGGCACGGCCCGGGCGCGCGCTACCGCGTTCCGTAGGGCATGTCCCGATGAGTGCACTGGGGCGTCCGAGAGGAATCGCAGCACCGCCATGCCTCCGGGATCCGCGGCACCCCAGCGGCGGGCCAGCCGCACCAGTTCCGGACCCGACCATGAGCCTGGCTCGACGCGGGTCTTCGCCTGTGCGAGCAGCAGCGGTCGTCCTTGTACGTCGCGTACTTCGAAGTCGATGGCCTCGTCAGCGCCC
Source organism: Streptomyces sp. NPDC002537 (assembly GCF_053594975.1). Classification (NCBI taxonomy): domain Bacteria; kingdom Bacillati; phylum Actinomycetota; class Actinomycetes; order Kitasatosporales; family Streptomycetaceae; genus Streptomyces; species Streptomyces sp. NPDC002537. The sequence goes on along the minus strand of NZ_JBSFWT010000002.1, from coordinate 81,591 downwards.
TCCACCCGGAAGATCTCGGCCTCCGGATACTCCTCCGGGGTGCGAATGAGCTGCAGAATGGCGCACGCCGTCTGGAATCCCATGCCCCGTGCCGTATCGACTCCGCCCATGTGGCGTATCCCCCCTGGCCTTGGCTCGACCCTCAGCATGCAGGACGCTGCTGACAGCCCCACATCGCAACCATCCATAACCTGCCATGGAGTCGCCCCCGGACTCGGCAAGATGGGGTGATGCAACCCCTTGGCCAGTTCACCCACATCAAGGGTTGGGAGGGCGGTGGCGCACCCGCGTCGCTTTTTCGACGTGCCACGCACTTCCAGATCGGTGGAGAACCTGCTAGTCCGCAGGATGCGTCACGGATGCCCGTCGGGCGTCAAACGTGCATGTCGGAAGAGGCCACACTCTCGTGAGTGCGGCCTCTGCCCGTTCCCGCGCTGAGTTGGTGCTGATGGGAGTGACTGTGCCGTCACCGAAGAGGCGCTGTCAGTTGGGCATGGCACAGTGCGGTCATGAGCTACGACCTGGCGGTGTGGGAATGGGAAGGCGACAGCCCCGCTGACGATGCGATCGCGGGCGAGACCTTCACCCAGCTGTACGACCGCTACATCGACACGGAAGAAGAGTTCCCGCCGTCACCGCGCATCGCCGAGTACGTCGCCGGGCTCCTGGCGCGATGGGTGGATCTCGCAGAGGACGAAGAGGACACCTCTCCCTGGTCGACCGGGCCGTTGATCGGCGAGGCGGCCGGCCCCCTCATCCACTTTCCGATGCGCTACAGCATGGCCGAGGAGGCCTCGGCCTACGCCGCCGATCTCGCGGCATCGATGGGGCTCATCTGCTACGACCCGCAGGCCCGGCGCCTGCGGCTACGGACGGGACCAGCCGTCGGCGAAGTCGCATAGGAGGTCGGTCCAGCGGCGCTGCTCGCCAGGGGTGTAACCGGAGTGGTCGCGGAGGTGTACCAGGGCCTGGACCCAGCGGTCCCAGAGGCCGCCGGGCTCTGTGAAGCGGTCGGCGTGGTGGGTGCCGAGGCGGGCATCGAGGCGGAGGAGGGCGCCGAGGGCCTCGGGCTGGTCGTAGCGGAGGTCGGTCCGGGGCAGGTAGCGGTCGAGGTAGGCGCTGAGAATCTCGGCGTCCGCGTGGGTGCCGAGGCGGGCCAGCGCGAAGCAGTAGCCCTTGCCGGAATAACAGACCTCGCTGTCCAGGAGCAGGCCGCCGACGCGCTCGCGGAACGAGCTTCGCCGGCCCACGCCGACCAGCCAAGCGGCGGTGATGCGTGAGCGCCATTCGTAGGCGAAGAGGGCTTCCAACTCCTCGTCCGTGATCGAGGCCGCGTCCTCGATCAGGCTGCGGGCGAACCGCTCGCGGTGCGGCCACCCCGGCCGGAGGAAGCGCGGGCCGAACTCCAGATAGCGCGGACGGTCCGAGTCCTTCCTCATCACATAGCGCTCGATCACGTGGCCGTAGCCGATGTCCTGCGGGTGCTGGAACGGCATACGGTTGCCTTTTCTCGGTTCGGCCCATTCGGCGTTCAGGTGTCGCCGTGACCCTACGGCACCACCGAGGAATGGTGGTTGACGATCAGCCAGTGGCCGCCGCGCAGTCCATAGGCGAAGGTGTAGCGCGCGTCGACTTTGCTCACCCTGCCGTTCCTGTCCGTCAGAGTGAACCGGTACAGGCCGGTGTCGATCGCCGAGGTGGGGCCCGGGACGGTGATGTGCCGTTCCTGGATCGTGCCCGCGGGTTTCTGTTCGAGGAAGTGCTCGAAGTAGTCGACGATCTCGGCGTGAGTGGTGCGGATCTGCGGAGACTGCGTCGGCAGCAGGACGGCGTCGCGTGCGTAGAGGGCCGCGACGGCGCGGGCGTCCCTCGTGGCCAGTGCCGCGTTCCATCGGTCGAACAAGGCGGCGATCCGCTTCGGGGAGGGCTTCGCGACGGCGTGGTGCGCCGTACGCGCGTGAGGGGGCGCGCTTTCGGCGGCGTAGGCCGGGCCTGTGCCTGTGAGCAGCACCGCGACGGCGACGACGGCTGTCCGGACGGGGATTCTCCGGGTCATGAGCCCTCCGGGGGGGGGATCTTCAACGGAACGGTCAAGTCCGCTGTCAGCATCACCCCCGGCCGGGCTCCGGGCACGCCGGCGGACGGCAATCGGGCGCCTACCTGCCGGGAACGAGCGTGCTCAAGTCGAGCTCGATGTCGAACGGTACGGGGCGCTTGAGGATCTCCCGGAAGATCCCGGCGGGGGCGTAGCGCCCGGTCGGCCCGTCCAGCTCGTAGACGTGGACGACCGGTGCGCCGTCCACGTCCTCGACGCGCCAGTAATGCGGGATGCCCGCTTCGGCGTACTTGCGCAGCTTGACCGTGCGGTCGCGGTGCGCGGACTCGGGGGAGACCACTTCCACTGCCAACTGGACCTCCTCCGGCGCGAACCAGGTGCGGTCCGGTGCGAAGGAAGCGGTGGTCACCAGGACGTCGGGCTCGGGACGGTTGTGCTTGTCCAGGCAGAGGGTCATCTCCCGGCAGACTTCGGTTCCTCCCGGTGCCTGCTTCTCGAGTGCGACTCTGAGAGCGGTGACGGCACGGCTGTGCCACCACCGTTGTGGTGTCAGCCTGAAGACGAGGGCCCCGTCGATCAGTTCGGTGTGGCGAGGAGCTTCGTGGAGACGGTCCAGATCCTCTGCGAACCAGCCCTCGGGGCGGGGCGGGAGCATCCAGTCGGGCAACGTGGCGGCCATGGGGTCACCGTAGCGATCCGGCGCGGCCCGTCTCCGCCCGTCACCCGAAGAAGTCCAGGAGCGCCGACGCCACCGCCTCCGGCTGTTCCTCGATCAGGTAGTTGCGGGTGTCCTTGATCTCGGCGACGTGGACGTCGGTGCCCTGGGTGGGGAGGATCTGGCGCATGTAGTCGTGGAAGGTGCCGTAGGCCAGGCCCAGCATGGGGGCGGTGATCTTGTCGTAGGTGTGGAAGTCGGCGATGTCCTGCTGGTACGCCTGGAACCAGCCCTGGCTGGCGCGGATCGCCTCGGGGGTGGAGTAGGAGCGGGCGTAGACGTCCCGGTCGGCGGGGGTGATCGCGTCCGGGTTCAGCAGGCTGAGGTTGAACATGTAGTCGACGAGGTGGCGGTAGCGGCCGTCGGCGAGGAGCTGCTCCGGGAGGTCCTGGACCTGCTGGAAGGCGAGCCACCAGCGGTGCGGGCCCTTGTCGCCGGGGCGGGGGACCATGGGGAAGTCGTAGTAACTGTCGTCGATGTGGGTGGTGTTGAGGATGGCCACCTTCTCGGTGGCGTCGCCGTGGTTGGCGGCGAACGCGAAGGCGACCATGGCGCCGATGCCGTGCCCGGCGATGTTGACGCGCTCGTGCCCGAGGTGACGGGCCAGCTCGTGGACGTCCCGGGCCATGTTCTTCTTCTCGAAGCCCGACCGCGGCTTCGACGAGCCGCCCATGCCCCGGATGTCCACGGCGATCACCTGGTGGCGGGCCGCCAGGGCGGGCATCACCTTGCGGTACTCCCACCAGGTCTCGGGCCAGCCCGGCAGCAGGATCAGCGGCGCCCCCTGCCCGCCGGTCACATAGTGCAGCCTGACGCCGTTGACCTCGGCGTACCGGCTGCTGAACGCGCCGTCCAGGCTCGCCGCCAGCCGGGCGTGGTGGATCTCGTCGTCCGTGGCCGCCGTGGCCGCCCGCCGCGCCGTGCCGGTGTGCGTCGACATCTCGCTCCCCCTCGTATCGACCTCGTTCGATCGGAATATCGACCGGGACGGACAGAGTTTGAACATCAAACTCTGTCGGTCGGGACGAAGATAACAGGCAACCCCACGCGGCGCACCCGTAGTTGACGGCTTGACTTCATCATTACGGAGAGTTGCCGAAGTCCGGTGTCGCGTGGTGAGTGTGCGGCGCATAATTGCAGAAGTGCCTGGGGGGAGTGCTGCCCGCATGTGCGGACATCGCCTCAACTACACGTCCCTGAGCTGCAATTCACTGCTTCTGGTGAATCATTGGCCTTGAGTTGCGGATGGCAACCGAGGGTTGCCAAGCTGTTGCGGACTGTCAACCTGTTGGGAGTGGCCGTGGCCTTCGGTGACCAGCCCGCATACCTTCGAGTCGCCGGTGATCTTCGCCAGAAGATCGCCGCAGGCGAGCTGCCCCCGCACACACGCCTCCCGTCGCAGGCCCGCATCCGCGAGCAGTACGGCGTCTCCGACACCGTCGCCCTGGAGGCCCGCAAGGTGCTGATGGCCGAGGGCCTGGTCGAGGGGAGATCGGGCTCCGGCACCTACGTCCGCGAGCAGCCGGTGCCCCGCGCCCTGGCGCGCACGGGCTACCGCACGGCGGGGGAGTCCACGCCCTTCCGGCAGGAGCAGGCCGACAGCCGGGTCAAGGGCACCTGGGAGTCGCGCAGCGAGCAGGTGTCGGTGGATTCCGCGCTGGCCCGGCGGCTGCGGATCGCCGCGGGCGACCGCGCCATGCGCACCGACTACCTCTTCCGCGCCGCGGGCGAGCCGGTGATGCTCTCCACCTCCTGGGAGCCCCTCGCGCTCACCGGGCGGACGCCCGTGATGCTCCCCGAGGAGGGTCCGCTGGCCGGGCGCGGGGTGGTCGAGCGGATGGCCGCCATCGACCTCATCGTCGACAACGTCGCCGAGGAGGTCGGCGCCAGGCCCGGCCTCGCCGAGGAGGTGCTGGCCCTCGGCGGGGTGCCGGGGCACTACGTGGTGGTGGTCTCGCGCACCTATTACGCGGGCGGCTGCCCGGTCGAGACGGCGGACGTCGTGGTGCTCGCGGAACGCTACCGGGTCGCCTACCACCTGCCGGTCAAATAGCGCCGGCGCGTGCCGCGCCCACCCCGTACCAATGGCATAGGCATGCCGGAGCGGCGCGTACCACCTGCCCATGAAGCAGGGGTGAAGGCCGTGTGAACGGCTCATCCGGCAACGCGTTCCGGCCGCCCGGAACTTACTCGGGAGTCGGTAGCGCGAGGGGGGAACTGTGAAGTGTGTCCCGCTTTGCCCTGATAGGGGAGGGCGGTTTTTAGTGTTGCAAACCTCACATACGCCCAGGTCAGGGCCTTTTCGCGGAATGCAATCGTCCAAATCGCTCGTACGATGGCGCGGTTTGTGTCCTGCCCGTGGGGGAGAAGAAAGCAAAGGAGATCCGGGGCGTTGAGTACCGAGCAGGGTTCCCACTCCAACTACCGCCGGACCCTCGGTCCGGTGGCGTTGACCGCCGTCGGCCTCGGGTCGATCATCGGCTCCGGCTGGCTCTTCGGCGCCCAGCGGGCCGCGGCCATCGCCGGTCCCGCCGCGATCCTCGCCTGGGTCATCGGCGCGGTGGTCGCACTGACCATCGCGCTCACCTACAGCGAGCTCGGCGCGATGTTCCCGAAGGCCGGCGGCATGGTCCGGTACGGGCAGTACTCGCACGGTTCGCTCGCGGGCTATCTCGCCGCGTGGGCCAACTGGATCGCGATCGTCTCCGTCATTCCCGGCGAGGCGACCGCTTCCGTGCAGTACATGAGCTCCTGGAAGTGGGACTGGGCCAAGGAGCTGTACGACGGCAAGGAGCTGACCGGCAGCGGTGTGGCGCTGGCCAGCGTCCTGCTGCTATTCTACTTCTTCCTCAACTGGTTCGCGATCACGCTCTTCGCGAAGACCAACAACGCGATCACCGTGTTCAAGGTCGTCGTCCCGATCCTCACCGCGGGCGCGCTGATGTGGGCGCACTTCGACACCAAGAACATCGAGTCGGCGGGCGGCTTCACGCCGAACGGCTGGAGCTCCGTCTTCACGGCGGTCGCCCTCTCCGGCATCGTCTGGGCCTTCAACGGCTTCCAGTCCCCGCTGAACATGGCCGGTGAGGCCCGCAACCCGGGCAAGTCGCTGCCGAAGGCCGTCATCAGCTCGATCCTCATCGCGCTGGTCATCTACATCGCGCTCCAGGTCGCCTTCCTGATGGCCGTCCCGTCCGACGTGCTCAGCACCAACGGCTGGGACGGGCTGAGCAAGATCTACAACTCGCCGCTCGCCGACCTGGCCGTCGCCTGGGGCCTGAACTGGCTCGCGATGCTGCTCTACGCGGATGCCTTCATCTCGCCGTCCGGCACGGGCATGATCTATGCCGCCACCACCTCGCGCATGATCCACGGCGTGCAGGAGAACGGCCACCTGCCCGGCGTCTTCGGCAAGGTCGACCCGAAGACCGGCGTGCCGCGCCCGGCGCTGCTGCTCAACCTCGTCGTCGCGTTCCTGTTCCTCGCCGTCTTCCGCGGCTGGGGCTCGCTCGCCGAGATCGTCTCGGTGGCCACCGTCATCTCGTACATCACCGGCCCCGTCGCCGTGATGTCGCTGCGCCGCATCGCCCCGGACCTCAAGCGCCCGGTCATGCTGAAGGCCATGCCGGTCATCGCCCCGATCGCGATGATCTTCGGTTCGCTGGTGCTCTACTGGGCTCGCTGGCCGCTCACCGGCAAGGTCATCCTGATCATGGCCGTGGGTCTGCCGATCTGGGCCTGGTACGAGCTGCGCAAGCCGTGGGCGGAGCTCAAGCCGCACCTCAAGGCGGGCGTCTGGATGGTCGCCTACCTGCTGGTCATGGCCTTTGTGTCGTGGGCCGGCGGCACCGAGTTCGGCGGCAAGGGCTACCTCGCCCAGGGCTGGGACATCGCCGTCGTCGTGCTGCTCGCGCTCGGTTTCTACGCCTGGGGCGTCCGGAGCGCCTGGCGCAACCCGACCCTGGTCGAGACCGAGAAGGAGATGGCGGCCGCCGCGGCCGCCGAGGACGAGCACGAGCTCTCCGACGCCAAGGCGTAACCGTCCGGAAAGCGTCCCCGCAGGGGGCGGTCGCGGGCCCGTCAGGGTCCCGTGGCCGCCCCCTGCGGCGTACCGGAGGGAGATTCCCGGGACCGGGCGCGCATGCCCCGGGCAAGTTCGGGTAACGGGCGGGGAGGGCCCTTGGAACGCCGGGGAGGCGTGGGGTGGCCGAATGCGTACCTCTTCGTGAAAAAGCGTATCCGCTGAGTAAAGGTCGGGCGTAGGCTCGGGCATATGCGGACTGCGGTTTCTCCGGGAAACGCCAGACGGTATGCGCCGGTGGGCACGGCGGCGGAAGGGCGGGGGCGATGACTGACACCGGACCGGTCCTCCCGTGGCTGGTGATCCGCCAGGAGGACAACGGCAACCGCTACCGCGTCGGCCGCTACGCCACCAAGACGGAGGCGGAGGAGGTGGCCGACCGGCTGGACGAGGGCGGCCGCCGCCAGCTCTACATCGTCGTACGGGCCGGCCGCGCGATCACCTGAAGCACGCCCGCCGCGTAGGCTGCCGGGCATGAGTGACGTGCGTGTGGTGGTGGCCGGTGCGGTCTTCGACCGGGGGCGGCTGCTCGCCGCGCGGCGCAGCGCCCCGCCCGAGCTCGCCGGCCGCTGGGAGCTGCCCGGCGGCAAGCTGGAGCCCGGCGAGAGCCCCGAGCAGGCGCTCGTCCGCGAGCTGCGCGAGGAGCTCGGCGTGGAGGCCGAACCGATGGAGCGGGTGCCGGGGGAGTGGCCGCTGCGCCCGCCGTACGTGCTGCGGGTGTGGACCGTGAAGCTCGTCGCGGGCGAGGCACGCCCGCTCCTCGACCACGACGAGTTGCGATGGCTCCCGCCGGAGCGGGTCGGCGACGTGGACTGGCTGGACGAGGACCGTCCCGCCGTCGCCGCCGCGCTGCGGTTGCTCGACGGTTCCTGACGTCGGGCTGAATTGCGTGCTCTGCGCGATAGTCGGCCAGACATATCGGGTATGGGGGTGAATGTTCCTCCGTACCCGGGCAAGGAAGTGGTCGGCGTGAGCGACACCGCAGGGACCCTGGCGTCCACGCCCGGCTTCGCCGAGTGGAGCTTTCCCGCCGAGGCGGGCGCCGTACGGACCGCGCGCACGGCCGTGCGCGACACCCTGCGCGCATGGGGCCTGGAAGCCGCCACCGATGTGACGGTGCTGCTGGTCAGCGAGCTGGTCACCAACTCCCTGCGGTACGCGAGCGGCCCCATCGGCGTCCGGATGTACTCCCGGGCCGGCCCCAGCCTCATCGTCGAGGTCTCCGACCCGCTGCCCGACCCGCCGCGCGAACGCGCCGCCCACCCCGACGACGAAGGCGGGCGCGGCCTGCAATTGGTGGCATGCGCATCGCGCCGCTGGGGAACGCGCAGAGGGAGCACCGGGAAAACCGTGTGGTTCGAACTGAGTCTGGCGGGTCCGTCACCCGGTGGGGAGACATAGCGGGTCGAGACCGTGCTGTGATCGTGAAGTCCGTGTTCCGAAGGTCCCGTGTGCTGGATACTCGGGCTTCTGATGCCGGTGCGAGCACATGAGCCGGAGGGGACGGGCACGTGAGCGAAAAGCCAGCGGGTACGGCGAGCGGTTCGCCGGAGGGAACACAGGCCACGGCGATGTGGCAGAACAGCCCGCCAGGATCCCTCTACGACTACATTCGCGTGGCCTCCTTCTCGCTGGGTGCCGACGGGCGCATCCAGCAGTGGAGCGAGCGCGCGGCGGAGCTGTTCGGAATAGCGGCCAGGAACGCCGTCGGCAAGGACCCCTTGGAGATCTTCACCACCGGAGCCGACGCCCCCTTCCTGCGCGAGGGCGGGCTGGACGGCCGGGAGTGGACGGGCATCGTCCCGTACCCCCGGGGCGAACGCCCGCCCGGCCTGGCGGAGATCTATGTGATGCCCACCGAGAACGAGGACGGCGAACGGGCCGCGCTCTGCGTCGCCGTCGACGCGCGGGCCCTGCGGGGGATAGAGACCGACATCGCGGCCTCCGAAGCCGTTTTCGGCCAATCTCCCCTGGGATTCTTCTTCTTCGGCACGGACCTCACCCTGCTCCGCGTCAACGAGAGCTTCGCCCAGACCTTCGGCCGCCCCGCCGCCTGGCACCGCGGCCGCACCCCGCACGACTTCCTGCCGCGCGGCGAGGCGGAGCGGCTGTCCGCGGCGCTGCGCCAGGTTCTCGACACCGGCAAACCGGTCTCCGACATCCAGCTCGTGGGGCCGGTGCCCGGCCACAGCGAGCGCCGCCGCTGGTCGGTCTCGCTCTACCGGCTGCACAGCGGCGGCGGGCGGCCGATCGGCGTCGCCGCGCTCGCCACCGACGTCACCGGGCGCCGCCGCGCGGAGCGGGAGGCCGCGGGCGTACGCCGCAACCTCGCCCTGCTCAACGAGGCGGGCGCGCGCATCGGCAACTCCCTGGACCTGGAGACCACCGCGCGCGAGCTGCTGAACGTCGCCGTGCCGCAGTTCTGCGACATCGCCTCCGTCGACCTCTACCAGGGGCTGCTCGCCGGCGACGAGGCGCCGCCCGGACTCGCCGACGGCAGCGGCGAGTTGCGGCGCGTCGCCTACGCCAGCGCGGTGTCCGGGGTGCCCGTCGACGGCGTCGACCGGCCCGTACAGGTCGGCGAGGTGCACCGGTACGCCTTCCACTCGCCCTACGCCGGGGCCCTGCGCACCGCGCAGGTGCAGGTGGTCCCGAGCCGGGAGCGCGAGGACGGCCCGGAGCTGGGCGCCGTCGTGCAGTCCACGCTCGCCGTGCCGATGGTCGCCCGGGACACGGTGGTGGGGCTCGCGCGGTTCTCCCGCACCAAGGGCAGCGAGCCGTTCGGGGAGCGCGACACCGCGCTGGCCGTCGAGCTGGCGGCCCGCGCCGCGGTCTGCATCGACAACGCGTGGCTCTACCGGCGCGAGCACGAGCGCGCGCTGATCCTCCAGCGCAGCCTGCTGCCCCCGGGCGACCCCGACGCCGCCGGGCTGGAGATCGCCTGCCGCTACCTGCCCGCCAACGCGGCGACCGAGGTGGGCGGCGACTGGTTCGACGTCATCGAACTGCCCGGCCACCGCACGGCCCTCGTCGTCGGCGACGTCATGGGCCGCGGCCTGCGCGCCGCCGTCGCCATGGGCGAACTCCGCACGGCCGTACGGACCTTGGCCATGCTCGACCTGGAGCCCGCCGAGGTGCTCTCCGCGCTGGACGAGATCGCCCACGGCCTCGGCAGGCCGGGCGGCAAGCAGTCCGCGTCCCGGGGGGTGCGCGGCGGGGTGCGGGCGGCCGACCTCTCCGAGGTCTACCTGGCGACGTGCGTCTACGCCGTCTACGACCCCGTCACCCGGCGCTGCACGGTCGCCAACGCCGGGCACCTGCCGCCGGTCCTCGTCGAGGCGGGCGAGCCCGCGCTGCTGCTCGACGTGCCGCCCGGCATGCCGCTGGGCGTCGGCGGCGAGCCCTTCGAACAGGTGGAGATCGACCTGCCGGACCGGGCGCTGCTCGTGCTCTACACCGACGGCCTCGTGGAGTCCCGCGACCACCCGCTGGACGAGGGCCTGGACGCGTTCCGCGACGCCCTCACCGACCCGGCACGGCCGCTGGAGGACGTCTGCGACCATGTGCTGGGCGCGCTGGACACCCACCACGGCGAGGACGACATCGCCCTGCTGATGGCCCGCCTGCGGGGCCTCCCGACGGAGCACGTCGGCGACTGGACGCTCCCGCCGGACGCCCGCTCCGTGGCCCGCGCCCGCGAACTGGCCCGCGCCCAGCTGCTGACATGGGGCCTGGAGAGCCTGGTCGACACCACCGAACTGCTCGTCAGCGAGCTCGCCACCAACGCCCTGCGGTACGGGGAGGGGGAGATCCGGCTCCGGCTGCTCCTGGACCGCACGCTGGTGTGCGAGGTCTGGGACGGGGGCCTGGTGCAGCCGCGCCGTCGCCGCGCGCGCGACACCGACGAGGGCGGGCGCGGCCTCCAGCTCGTGGGCCTGCTCAGCGCGGCGTGGGGCAGCCGCCGCACACCCCACGGCAAGACGGTCTGGTTCGAACTGGCCCTCCCCGACGGCGATACGCCCGCGCCGGATGCGGTGGAGGCTCTGATGAGCCTGTACTGACCGGTGCGGGTCCGTTGCCTCCCCCCAGCCTTCGGCCGGGGGGACCCCCAGCGGCGGGAGCTCCCTGCGGGAGCGTCCTCAAACGCCGGACGGGCTGGTTCGCGGGCCGTGGCCTTGAACCTGCGGGCCGGGCCGCACGATTCAGCCCGTCCGGCGTTTGAGGACGCGGCCGCTGGGGGCACCCCCGGACGGAGTCTGGGGGACGCTCCCGCCGCAGGCGGCAACGGACCCGCACCCAATGGTCAATCCGCCGCAAGGCGGCCCCTGGTGGCGCCGCCGCCGAAGGTGGCCGGGAGGAGGCCCGTCAGGATGATGCCGCCCAGCAGGGCCCCGCAGAGGGCCCTGGCCGGGTGCGGGGTCCGGGGGTCGTACGGGGTGGCGTAGCCGGCCACGTCGTGCTCGGCGAGGGCGCGCGCCTGCCGGGCCAGGGAGTCGGCGTCGCCCGTCGCGTACAGGACCGCCCGCTCGCCCACGGCCGTCAGGGAGCGGGCCAGGGTCAGGTGCCGTTCCGCCTCGGCGAGCCGGGTGCGGGCGCGGCAGCCGATCGCGCCCCGGTGGGTGCTGATGAAGTCCCGCGCGGCCGCCACCTCGCCCCGCGCCGCGGCCACCGCCCGCTCGATCCGGCGCCGGGCGCGGCCCTCGTCCGCGTGCTCCCCGGCCGCCGCATCCAGGGCGGCGGACGTCTCCTGGACGCGGCGCAGCACCGCCCGCGGGTCGTACGGGCCGCTCGCCAGCTCCCGGCGGACCTCCGCCAGCGCCCGCTCGGCGGCCGCCACCCGCTCCGCGTCCGCGGCCCCGGAGGCGCGGACCGCCGCGAGGCCCGCCTCCGCGTCGGCGAGGGCGATCGGCAGCCGGGCCGCCGTGCCCGAGAGCTCGTGGGCCCGGCGCAGGGCGGCGGTGGTGAGGGTGCGGGCCTGGGAGAGGGCGGCCTCGGCGGCGCGCAGGGAGATCGCGGCGCCGTCGTCCTCCCCGGCCGTCAGCGCCCGGCGGGCCTCCGCCAGGCCCGTTGCGGCGAAGGCGAGGCGGTCGCGGGCCTCGGCGGGGTGCCGGGCCACGGGCGCGAGCGCGGTACGGGCGCAGCGGCCGGCGAGGGCCGCCAGCGCCGCTTCGGCGGCGTCGATGCGCGGCGCGAGCGCCTCGGCGGCGGCCTCGGCGTGCGCGAGGATGCCGGTGGCGTTGGCCTTGAGACCGCGCAGCCGGTCGAACGCGGCGGACTCGGCGTCCAGCCGCCGGTTGGCGCTGGTGCAGTGCGAGCAGATCTCGTCGAGGGTGCCGCGGCGGATGTCGTCGTCCTCGTACGGCGCGTCGTCCAGGCCCTGCTGCAGCCGGAAGGCGTAGGCGAGTTCGCTCCTCGCGTAGGTGACGGCCTCGGCGAAGGGCCGGGTGGCCGCCGTGCCCAACTGGGCCGTCGCGAAGAGGAGTTCCTCGGCGCTGGTGCGGACCGCGTCGTCGGTCTCGACGAGGTTCCGGGCGGCCTCCGCCTCCAGCGCGGGCAGCGGGGTGAGCGGCTGCGCCATGCGGGCGAGGCCCGGCGGGGTCGAGGTGGCGACGACGGGCCGCCGCCTGGCGGCGCGGCGGTGGGCGGCCCGGCGGGAGCAGAAGCAGAGGTAGAAGCCGGTCAGCAGGGCCAGGACGGCGACGGTCACCGGCAGCCACACCCGGCGGTGGCCCGGCACCAGCCCGTCGCCGCCGGGGTCGCTGCTGCCCGGCACGATCGCGGGGGGCCGGACCGGGTGGCCCTGGAGCACGGCGCCGTAGCCGTCGGCGGCGCCGATGGCCGCGCCCGCCCAGTCGTGCTGGGCGAGGGCGGGCGCGATGGCCGCGGCGGCGACCGCCTTCAGCTGGTCCTGGCGGAAGCCGGAGTCGGCGGCGGCGGAGACGGCGTACTGCCGCTCGTGGGTGGCGATGGCGAGCAGCACGTCGTGCGGCCCGAGCCCGTTGCGGTCGGCGGTGGCGTCCGCCCAGGCGTGCCCGGAGCGGCCGGAGAAGTCGCGGACGTAGGTGACGTACAGCTGGATGCGGTGGGCGGTGTGCAGCCGGTTCAGGGCGCCGGTGACCTGGGCGCGGCGCTGCCCCAGGGCGCCGACGGTGTCGGTGATCCGGCCGCCGGTGTCCAGGTCGAGGGGCGTGTCGGCACGGGCGTGCGCGACCGGGAGCGCCAGCGCGCACAGCGCGAGGAGGGCGAGGGGGGCCCTGACCCTGGCCCGGCCCGGCGCCCCCGGCCCGTGCCGCCCGGAAAGCCGTGTCACATTTGGGAGCGTATGGCGGTACTGCCCGACTCGCTACCGGGAGCTCGTTGCCCTGTACGGTCCGTATTCGCGCCCCGCCCGCGCCGGGCTCACGCCCCCCGGCGGCGGATCTTGCTGCCGAGCCACACCAGAGGGTCGTACTTACGGTCGGCCGCTCGCTCCTTCAGGGGAATCAGCGCATTGTCGGTGATCTTGATGTGTTCGGGGCAGACCTCCGTGCAGCACTTGGTGATGTTGCAGTAGCCCAGGCCGTGCTCGTCCTGCGCGGCGCGCTTGCGGTCGATGCCCGCCTCGGCGGCCGCGTCCAGCGGGTGCATGTCCAGCTCGGCGACGCGCATCAGGAAGCGGGGACCGGCGAAGGCGGCCTTGTTCTCCTCGTGGTCGCGCACCACATGACAGGTGTCCTGGCACAGGAAGCACTCGATGCACTTGCGGAACTCCTGCGACCTGCCGACGTCCTCCTGCCGCATCCGGTACTCCCCGGGCTTCAGCCCCGGCGGCGGCACGAACGAGGGCACCTCGCGCGCCTTCGCGTAGTTGAACGACACGTCCGTCACCAGGTCCCGCAGCACCGGGAAGGCCCGCATCGGGGTGACCGTCACCGTCGCGTCGCGGTCGAGGGACGACATCCGCGTCATGCACAGCAGCCGCGGTCTGCCGTTGATCTCCGCACTGCACGAACCGCACTTGCCCGCCTTGCAGTTCCACCGCACGGCGAGGTCCGCCGCCTCGGTGGCCTGGAGCCGGTGGATGACGTCGAGAACCACCTCGCCCTCGTTGACGGCCACGGTGTAGTCGACGAGGTCCCCGCCGTCCGCATCGCCCCGCCACACCCTGAAATGAGCGTCATAGCTCATGTCGTGAGCTCCTCGTCCGTCAAGTACTTCACCAGCTCGTCCTTCTCGAAGAGCGCCAGCAGGTCGCCGCGGATCGGCTGCATCTCGCGCCGCGCCACCCGCACCAGCCCCAGCAGCGGGTCGGCGATCGAGGAGCCCGCGCTGTCCTCCGCCAGCCGGCACACCAGGTTCAGCCGCCGCCACTGCCGGTCCATCGCCGGGTGGTCGTCCCGGGTGTGCCCGCCCCGGCTCTCCGTGCGCTCCAGGGCCGCGCGCGCCACGCACTCGCTGACCAGCAGCATGTTCCGCAGGTCCAGCGCCAGGTGCCAGCCCGGGTTGAACTGCCGGTGGCCCTCCACCCCGGCGCGCCGGGAGCGCTCCCGCAGCGCGCCGAGCCTGCGCAGCGCCTCCGTCATCTCGGGGCCCTTGCGGATGATGCCCACCAGGTCGTTCATCGACTGCTGGAGCTCCTGGTGGAGGGTGTACGGATTCTCCGCCGCGCCCTGGGAGACCGCCGGGTCGCCGCCCTCCGCCCCGAACGGGCGCAGCGCCTCCGCCTCGGCCGCCTCGATCACGGCCTCCGCCACCGTCGGCCGGTCGGCCGCCGCGAGCCCGGCCGCGTACTCCGCGGCGTGCAGCCCGGCCCGGCGGCCGAAGACCAGCAGGTCGGAGAGGGAGTTGCCGCCCAGCCGGTTGGAGCCGTGCATCCCGCCCGCGACCTCGCCCGCCGCGAAGAGGCCGGGCACGCCGACCGCCGCCGCGGTGTCCGGGTCGACGTCCACCCCGCCCATCACGTAGTGGCAGGTGGGCCCGACCTCCATCGGCTCCGCGGTGATGTCCACGTCCGCCAGTTCCTTGAACTGGTGGTGCATGGACGGGAGTTTGCGGCGGATCTCCTCGGCGGGCAGCCTGCTCGAGATGTCCAGGAACACCCCGCCGTGCGGACTGCCGCGGCCCGCCTTCACCTCGGAGTTGATGGCGCGGGCCACCTCGTCGCGGGGCAGCAACTCGGGCGGGCGCCGGTTGTTCTCCTGGTCCTCGTACCAGCGGTCGCCCTCCTCCTCGGACTGCGCGTACTTCTCCCGGAAGACGTCCGGGATGTAGTCGAACATGAACCGCTTGCCGTCGCTGTTGCGCAGCACCCCGCCGTCGCCGCGCACGGACTCGGTGACCAGGATGCCCTTGACGGACGGCGGCCAGACCATGCCCGTCGGGTGGAACTGGACGAACTCCATGTTGATCAGCGACGCCCCGGCGAGCAGCGCCAGCGCGTGCCCGTCCCCGGTGTACTCCCAGGAGTTGGAGGTCACCTTGAAGGACTTGCCGATGCCCCCGGTGGCCAGCACCACGGCCGGGGCCTCGATGGTGAAGAAGCGGCCGGACTCGCGCTCGTAGCCGAAGACGCCCGCGATGCGGTCGCCGCTCTTGAGCAGCCGGGTGACCGTGCACTCCTGGAAGACCTTCAGCCGGGACTCGTGGTCGCCGGTCTCCCGGTGGTCCTCCTGCTGGAGGGAGACGATCTTCTGCTGGAGGGTGCGGATCAGCTCCAGGCCGGTACGGTCGCCGACGTGCGCCAGCCGCGGGTACTCGTGGCCGCCGAAGTTGCGCTGCGAGATCCGTCCGTCGGGGGTGCGGTCGAAGACGGCGCCCCAGGTCTCCAGCTCCCAGACCCGGTCCGGGGCCTCCTGGGCGTGCAGCTCCGCCATCCGCCACTGGTTGAGGAACTTGCCGCCGCGCATGGTGTCGCGGAAGTGGACCTGCCAGTTGTCGCCCTGGTTGACGTTGCCCATGCTGGCGGCGATGCCGCCCTCCGCCATGACGGTGTGGGCCTTGCCGAACAGCGACTTGCAGATCACGGCGCAGCGCAGGCCCTGCTCCCGGGCCTCGATGGCGGCGCGCAGCCCCGCGCCGCCCGCACCGACCACGACGACATCCCAGGACTGCCGGGCCGTACGCGACATCAGAAGAACCTCGGATCGTCGAAGGCGCCACTGGCGACGAGATAGACGTAGAAGTCGGCGACCGCCACGCTGACCAGGGAGGCCCAGGCCAGCAGCATGTGACGGGCGTTCAGCACGCTGACCCAGCCCCACAGCCGGTAGCGCACCGGGTGCTTGGAGAAGTTCCGCAGCCGCCCGCCGACGATGTGCCGGCAGGAGTGGCAGGAGAGGGTGTACGCCCAGATCAGGGCGATGTTCGCGAGGAGCACCAGGGTGCCCAGGCCCATGTGGCCCCACGCGCCGTCCGCGTCGCGGAAGCCCAGTACGGCGTCGTAGGTGAGGATGCCCGCCACGACCACCGCGAAGTAGAAGAAGTAGCGGTGGACGTTCTGCAGGATCAGCGGGAAGCGGGTCTCGCCGGTGTACTTCCTGTGCGGCTCGGCGACCGCGCAGGCCGGGGGCGACGCCCAGAAGCCCCGGTAGTACGCCTTGCGGTAGTAGTAGCAGGTCAGTCGGAAGCCCAGCGGGAAGATGAGGACCAGCAGGGCCGGCGAGAGGCTCCACCACGAGCCGAACACGCCCCAGTCCGCGCCGTCCTTCATGGGGACGCAGTTCTTCGCGACGCACGGGGAGTAGAAGGGCGAGACGTACGGGGCGGCGTAGTAGTCGGCGTTGGCGAAGGCCCGCCAGGTGGAGTAGAGGACGAACGCCAGCAGCCCGCCCGCCGTGGCCGCGGGCGCCAGCCACCAGCGGTCGATGCGGAGGTGGCGGGCGGCGATCGCGGCGCGCGAGGCGTGGTGCACGCCGCCGGCGGCCTCCGCGGGGGCGGGGGCGGTGGTCCGGGGATCGGTGCCAGTGGCCAAAGGGGACTCCGGAGAGGAGTGAGCGGTCGGTCGGTGTGTGGCCGCGCTGCCCCGGGGGGTCAGGGCGCGTGCCGGTCGCGGGCCCCGAGTCCCTCCTCGTCGGCGTCCTTCCACAGGGCGGCGTCGTAGGGGGTGTCGGGGACCTGCACCGGCTCGGCGGGCGGCCGTGCCACGGGGTGGGCCTCGCGCAGGAGCGTGACGCTCTCGCGGAGGTGGGCGGCGTCGGTGCGCACGCGTCGCAGCTCCAGATCCCGGCTGCCCAGGAGCGGTTCCAGCCGGGCGAGTGCCCGCCCGAGGTCGTCCAGGCAGCGCTGAACTGCCGTCACTTCATCGTTCAGGGACATGATCTGCCCTCACTTCCGCGGTCGGCGGTTGCGGGTGGCGACGCTGATGCGACTGTGAGTGTCGCGCGTCACACCCCTCCGGGGGAAGATAGCGTTCGCGATCGCGCCGGAGGGGGGATGTGTCCACTCCGCGCCCGGGGGCCACGGGAATTCCTCCACGTGGGTGGCGTACGGCCCGTCGGCGCCGTGTCGGCGCCCCTTCGCCGGAACCGTCGCTTTATGTGGTGGGCAGTAGATGCGATCAGCCGCGCATTACGCCGAATGTGCAGCATCCGGCGGCAAGCCCCGTCAGGCGGAGGTATCCCATGGCCCCCCTCTCGACCCGTGCCCGGACCCGTACTCGCCGCTCCACCGCGCTGCTCACCGCGGCCGTCCTGCTCCCGCTGCCCGCACTGGTCGGCTGCGGCGGGGGCGGGCACGAGGGCGCCGAGGGCGTGATCACCCCGCCGGACATCGCCGCCGCACCCCGCGCCAAGGTCGCCGACCGCGGCACCCTGCGCTGGGCGGTGGACGCGCTGCCCGCCACCTTCAACGTCTTCCAGGCCGACTCCGACGCCACCACCCAGCGGGTCGCCGGTGCCGTGCTGCCCACCCTCTTCACCCTCGACCGGCGCGGCAGGCCGCAGCGCGACGCCGACTATCTGACGGCCGCGACCGTCGTCGAGCGCGAACCGCGGCAGGTCGTCGTCTACAAGCTCAACCCCAGGGCCGTCTGGAGCGACGGCACCGCCCTGTCCGCCGCCGACTTCGAGGCGCAGTGGAAGGCGCTGCGCGGCAAGGACAGCGCGTACTGGACGGCCCGCAACACCGGCTACGACCGGATCGACCGGGTCGAGCGCGGCGCGAACGCCCACGAGGTCAAGGTCACCTTCGCCAAGCCGCTGGCCGACTGGGCCTCCCTCTTCACCCCGCTCTACCCCAGGTCCGTGATGGGCAGCCCGAACGCGTTCAACGACAGCGCCCGCAACGAGCTGAAGGTCTCGGCAGGCCCCTTCCGGGTCGCCGCCCGGGACAAGGACGAGGGCACCCTCACCCTCGTCCGCGAACCGAAGTGGTGGGGCGACCGGGCCAAGCTGGACCGCCTCGTGCTGCGGGCCGTGCCCCTCGGCGAGCGCGCCGAGGCACTCGCCGACGGCAAGCTCGACCTCGCCGAGGTCGGCCCGGAGGCCGCGGGCCGGATCGCCGCCGCGAACAAGCCCCTGAAGAAGAAGGGGGAAGGGGAGGGGGAGAGCGGCAACAAGGCGGCCGTGGGCAAGCCCCCGACGGCGGAGGCGCTGCGCGGGCTCACCGTCCGCAAGTCCCTGGAGCCCGCCTACACCCAGCTCGCCCTCAACGGCGCCTCCGGCCCGCTGGCCGACGAGCGGGTCCGCCGCGCGGTGGTCCGCGCCCTCGACCGCAAGGACCTCGCCGAGTCCGTGCTGAAGCCCCTGGGACTGCCGGTCGCCCCGCTCGGCAGCCACCTCTTCCTGGCCGGCCAGCAGGGGTACGAGGACAACAGCGACGCCGTCGGCGGCCCCGACCCCAAGGCCGCGGAAGCCCTGCTCGCGGACGCGGGCTGGCGGGAGAAGGGCGGCGGCCGCAGCGCGGCGCTGTCCAGGAAGCAGGCCGAGGCGGCCGACAAGGCGGGCCTGCCGGGACGCGACCCCGGCGACCCCGGCGAGGACGACGAAGCGGAGACCGGCGGCAGCGCGGCGGCGGACCCCATCGACGAGTCGACGGCCGAACGGCAGGCGGGCGACCCGGCCCCGGCCGACGACGACAAGGCCGCCCGGGACACCGGCGGCAGGGCGGCCGCGGCCCCGGTGCGGATGAAGGACGGCAAGAAGCTCAGCCTCCGCTTCGTCCTGCCGGAGGGCCCGGGTGTGGAGTCGCTGCGGGCCGTGGGCGAGCGGATCGCCCGCCGCCTGGACGCGGTGGGCATCCGCACGGAGATCGTCAAGGTCGGGGACGCGGGCTACTTCAAGGACCACATCGCCGCGGGCACCTACGACCTCGCCCTCTACTCCTGGCCCGCCACCGCCTTCCCCGCGACCGACGCCCGGCCCGTCTTCGCCAAGCCGCGGCCCGCCGCGGACGGCTCGCTGCTGGTGGAGCAGAACTACACCCGGGTCGGCACGGACCAGATCGACCAGCTCTTCGAGGAGGCCTCCACCGAGCTGGACGCCGATGTCTCCCGCGACCTCGTGGACCGGGCCGACGCCCGTATCTGGGCCGCCGCGGGCTCCGTCCCCCTCTACCAGCGTCCCGAGCTCGTCGCCGCCCGCCCGGCCGTGGTCAACGCCGGGGCCTTCGGGCTCGGCAGCCCGCGCTACCAGGATCTGGGTTTCCGGGCCTGAGAGGCCGGACCACGGTTCGCAGATGCCCCGGGAGCGGTCTCCGTTCCCGGGGTAATCGCAGGTCAGAGGGCATTCGAACGGCCTGGGGCGGCCGAACGCGGCCGCGCCCCGTACCATGGAGAGAGGCCGAGGCGTGTTCTGCCCGGCAGGCACGCGTACCGGACCGTACGCGCCGCCATCCACGATTCCGGGAGAAGCGCCGCAAGTATGCCCACCCGCCACGACATTCGAAACGTCGCCATCGTCGCCCACGTCGACCACGGCAAGACGACCATCGTCGACGCCATGCTCAAGCAGGCCGGCGCCTTCGCCGCGCACCAGCTCGAGTCCGTCGACGACCGCGTCATGGACTCGAACGACCTGGAGCGTGAGAAGGGCATCACGATCCTCGCCAAGAACACGGCGGTGAAGTATCACCCCAAGGACGGCGGGGACCCGATCACGATCAACATCATCGACACCCCCGGCCACGCCGACTTCGGTGGCGAGGTCGAGCGCGGTCTGTCGATGGTGGACGCGGTCGTGCTGCTGGTGGACGCCTCCGAGGGTCCGCTGCCGCAGACCCGCTTCGTGCTCCGCAAGGCGCTCGCCAAGCGGATGCCGGTCATCCTGTGCATCAACAAGACGGACCGTCCGGACTCCCGCATCGACGAGGTCGTCAACGAGACGTACGACCTCTTCCTCGACCTGGACGCGGACGAGGACCAGATCGAGTTCCCGATCGTCTACGCCTGCGGCCGTGACGGCGTCGCCTCGCTGACCAAGCCGGAGGACGGCACCGTCCCCGCGGACAGCACCAACCTGGAGCCGTTCTTCTCCACCATCCTGGAGCACGTCCCGGCCCCGACGTTCGAGGAGGACGCGCCGCTCCAGGCCCACGTCACCAACCTCGACGCCGACAACTTCCTCGGCCGCATCGCGCTGCTCCGCGTCGAGCAGGGCGAGCTGCGCAAGGGCCAGACCGTCGCGTGGATCAAGCGTGACGGCACGGTCTCCAACGTCCGCATCACCGAGCTGATGATGACCGAGGCCCTCACCCGCAAGCCCGCCGAGGTGGCCGGCCCGGGTGACATCTGCGCCGTCGCCGGTATCCCCGACATCATGATCGGCGAGACCCTGGCCGACCCGGAGAACCCGGTCGCGCTGCCGCTGATCACGGTCGACGAGCCGGCGATCTCCATGACCATCGGCACCAACACCTCGCCGCTGGTCGGCCGTGGCGGCACGGGCAAGGGCGCGGACGCCAAGTCCGCGGTCAAGGACCGCAAGGTCACCGCCCGCCAGGTCAAGGACCGTCTGGACCGCGAGCTGGTCGGTAACGTCTCGCTGCGCGTGCTGGACACCGAGCGCCCCGACGCCTGGGAGGTGCAGGGCCGCGGTGAGCTGGCGCTGGCCATCCTGGTCGAGCAGATGCGCCGCGAGGGCTTCGAGATGACCATCGGCAAGCCGCAGGTCGTCACCAAGCAGGTCGACGGCAAGACCTACGAGCCCGTCGAGCGCCTCACGGTCGACGTGCCCGAGGAGCACATGGGCGCCGTCACCCAGCTCATGGGCACCCGCAAGGGCCGGATGGACAACATGTCCAACCACGGCTCCGGCTGGGTCCGCATGGAGTTCGTCGTCCCGTCCCGTGGCCTGATCGGCTTCCGTACGGAGTTCCTGACGAACACCCGCGGCACCGGTATCGCCCACTCGATCCACGAGGGCCACGAGCCGTGGTTCGGCGAGCTGAAGACCCGTAACAACGGCTCCCTGGTCGCCGACCGCGCCGGTGCCGTCACCGCCTTTGCGATGACGAACCTCCAGGAGCGCGGCGTGCTCTTCACCGACCCGGGCACCGAGGTGTACGAGGGCATGATCGTCGGCGAGAACTCCCGCGCCGACGACATGGACGTCAACATCACCAAGGAGAAGAAGCTCACCAACATGCGCTCCTCCTCCGCCGACTCCTTCGAGGCGATCGTCCCGCCGCGCAAGCTGTCGCTGGAGCAGTCCCTGGAGTTCTGCCGCGACGACGAGTGCGTCGAGGTGACCCCGGAGGCCGTCCGCATCCGCAAGGTCGTCCTGGACCAGAAGGAGCGCGGCCGCACGGCTTCCCGCGCCAAGCGCTGACGCGGTCGGCGCGGCTGACGCGTCGACAGCTTTCCGGAGGCCCGGCTTCATCACCCTCACCGGTGGTGAAGCCGGGCCTCCGGTGTTTCCGTACCGACTTCGGGTGAGCGCCGGGCAAGTGATTTTCCGCCAGGTTTAAACGGCCGCTGTCCGAATTGCGGACGTGGTGACGGCAGTTGTTGTGTTAACAGTCCGTTTCGCGGGTGTCTGTCTGTCCTCGCTTTGTCCGGATTTCGGACGGGCGAGTGTGATCGATGTGACCAAAGCGAGACCCTTTAAGTGTGGTTTACAAGGCTGACGTACTCAATAGTTGGGTTCATTGAGCTCGGGTCAATGGGTCACGCGCTGTGGGGAGCGCCGACTCACGAGCACACTCGAGGTGCCGGTTCCGTCTCCGCTGTCAGGGGTGTCAGCGTGGGACCGGCGCCTCTCTTGGTAGTGAACCAGTGGACTCCTGAGGAGGCATACCCATGCGCGGTGGCAAGAGCGCCAAGTGGGTCGTCGGAGCGATAGTCGTGGCCATGGCCGCGACCGCGTGCGGTGGCAACGACAGCAAGAACGACAGCAAGGGCGGCGCGACGTTCCGCCTCGGCATCACCGAGCCGACCGCGATCGACCCGGTGAACTCCCAGGAGTCCGAGGGCGGCCTCGTCACGCACAACCTGTTCACCGGCCTGTACAAGGTGAACACCGACGGCACCCTCAAGGCCGCGCTGGCTGTTTCCGGCACCCCGAACGACAAGGGTGACGAGTGGACCTTCGAGATCAAGAAGGACACCAAGTTCTCCAACGGTGAGCCGGTCAACGCCGAGGCGTTCATCCGTGGTTGGACCCGCGCCGCCGCCAAGGCCTCCGCGTCCGACGTCGCGTACCACATGAACGAGATCGACGGCTTCAAGGACCTGAACTCCGGTAAGAGCGACAAGTTCTCCGGCCTGACCGCCACGGGTGAGTACACCCTGAAGGTCAAGCTGTCGACGCCGGACTTCGAGTTCGTCAAGCGCACCGCGCACTCCGTCTTCAGCCCGGTCCCGAAGGTCGCCGGCGCCGGTGACAACAAGTCGTTCAACGACGCGCCCATCGGCAACGGCCCCTTCAAGATGGACGGCAGCTGGCAGCACAACCAGAAGATCACGCTGGTCCGCAACGACGACTACGGCCTGGACAAGGCCAAGATCGAAAAGGTTGAGATCTCCATCCTCAACCCGGCCAGCAGCGTCAACCTGGAGTACAAGGGCTTCGAGTCGGGCCAGTTCGACTGGGCCCGTATGCCCACCCCGCAGATGCCGGTCGCCAAGGCGAAGTACGACCCGCAGAAGGAGTGGCTGAAGTACGACTCCAGCGGCATCAACTACGTCCAGGCGTTCAACACCGAGTCCCCGATGAACTCGGCCGACGCCCGTAAGGCCATCTCCTACGCGATCGACCGCGAGCAGATCGCCAAGGGTGTCTTCCAGGGCCTCTACGAGCCCGCGACCTCCCTGCTGCCGCCGACCTTCAAGGACGTCTACAAGGCGGACATCTGCTCCTCCTGCCTCAAGCAGGACAAGGACAAGGCCAAGCAGTACGCCGAGAAGGCGGGCCTGAAGCCGGGCGACACCCTCGACTTCGGCTACAACACCGGCGCGGGCCACGAGGAGTGGGTCCAGGCCGTCGCCAAGCAGATCGAGGACGTGCTCGGTCTCAAGGTCAAGCTGAACGGCCTGCCCTTCAAGGAGGCGCTCGCCAAGCAGCAGGAGAAGGGCACCAAGGGCATCTGGCGCCAGGCGTGGTCCGCCGACTACCCGACCGCCGACAACTTCCTCGCCCCGCTGCTGGCCACGGACGGCATCAACCTGGACGCCAACGGCAAGGCCCTGGGCGACAACCGCGGCCGCTACAGCAACCCGAAGTTCGACGAGATGCTGGTCAAGGCCCGCGAGACCAAGGACGCCGCCGCGCGCGCCAAGATCTACCAGGACGCCGAGAAGCTCGCGGTCGACGAGGACCAGGCGCTGATCCCGCTCTGGAAGCGCAGCCAGTACCGCCTGGCCAACACCAAGAAGTTCGACGGCCTGGAGATCAACTTCCAGGAAGAGCCGAACCTCGCCGAGATCAGCCCGAAGTAACCCTCACCATCCAGCCACTTCCGTGAAGGTCGTGGAGCTGCGGACCGAAAGGTCCGCGGCCCGCGGCCTTCGCCCGGCATACCCGCACGCCCACAAGGCGGCGTCGGCGGCCGGGTCGCCTCCCTCTTCTCACGAGGCGGCGGAACACGCCCCACGGCGGCAGCAAGTCAAGGAGGCAGCAACGTGGGCAAGTATGTGATCCGGCGGATCGGGCAGATGGTGATCGTCCTCTTCGGTGCGACACTCATTCTGTTCGCCTGCCTGTTCGTTCTCCCGGGAGACCCGGTCGGCTCGCTCGGCGGCGACAAGGCGCGCGATCCCGCCGTCGTCCAGGAACTGCGCGAGCGCTACGGCCTGGACAAGCCACTCATCGAGCAGTACGGCACCTATGTCGGGAACCTCGTCCAGGGTGACCTCGGGGAGGACTACACCCAGCGGCGCCAGGTGTCCGAGGTGCTCGGGCCCAAGCTCCAGAACACCGCCAAGCTCGCCCTCGCGGCCATCGTCATCGACGTGGTCATCGGCATGCTGGCGGGTCTGGTCGCGGCGCTGTTCAGATACTCCTTCTGGGACGTACTGGTCACGCTGCTGACCACCTTGGCCATCGGCTTCCCCAGCTTCGTCATCGGCTCCATCTTCCAGAGCCAGTTCGCCGTGAAGCTGGGCTGGTTCCCGCTGATCTCCGACGGCTCCTTCAACTCGATGATCATGCCCGCGGTGACGCTGGCCATCATCGACGCCGCCCTCGTCGCCCGCCTGATGCGCGGCACGATGCTGGAGGTGCTGCGCGCCGACTACGTCAAGACGGCCGTGGCCAAGGGCCTGCCGCGGCGCACCGTGCTCTTCAAGCACGTCCTGCGCAACTCGGTGATCCCGGTCGTGACCTACATCGGCATCTCCTTCGGCGGTCTGCTCGGCGGCGCGCTCATCACCGAGGCGATCTTCAACTGGGACGGCATCGGCTTCGCGCTGGTCACCGCGATCCAGCAGCAGAACAACCCGATCATCGTCGGCGTCGTCACGTACGGCGTGGCCGTGTTCGTCATTCTCAACCTGCTGGTCGACCTGCTCTACGCGATGCTCGACCCGCGGATTCGTCTCAGCTGACCGCCCCGGTCAACCCCGTTCTAGGAGTCACCCAATGACTGAGCTCGCCAAGAGCCAGGGGCCGGGCGCCGCGACCGCAGAGCCCGCCGCCGCGACCGGCACCGCCGAGCCCGCACCCGCACGCATCACCCAGTGGGGCGAGATCCGCCACCGCTTCGTCGCCAACCGCCTCGCGGTGGTCGGCCTCGTCCTGGTGCTGCTGCTCTTCCTCACCGCCGCGCTCGCGCCGCTGATCGCCCCGCACGACCCGTACGCGCAGGACCTCGGCAACACCCTGGCGTCCCCCAGCGGGGACCACTGGTTCGGCACCGACGCGCTCGGCCGCGACCAGTTCTCCCGCGTCATCTACGGCAGCCGTATCGCCGTCGTCGTCGGCCTCGCCTCGATCTTCCTGGCCTGCCTCATCGGCCTGGTGCTCGGCGCGCTGGCCGGTTACTTCGGCAAGACGGTCGACACGGTCATCATGCGCATCGCCGATATCTTCTTCGCCTTCCCGCTGCTCATCGGCGCCATCGTGATCATCCTGGTGATGGGCCGCGGCGTGATGCCCGTCATCCTCTCGCTCGCCATCTTCAGCTGGGCGACGGTCTCGCGACTGCTGCGCAGCAGCATCCTGTCCGTCCGTGAGATGGACTATGTGACGGCCGCCAAGGCGCTCGGCGCGAGCACGAGCCGGATCATCGTCCGGCACATCATGCCGAACTCGATCGCCGCCGTGATGTCGTTCGTCGCCTTCAGCGTCGGCACGGCCATCGTCGCCGAGGCGTCGCTGTCCTACCTGGGCGTCGGCGTGAGCCCCGAGGTCCCGGAGTGGGGCAACATGATCTCCTCCGCGAGGGACTTCATGGGCGTCAAGGACTTCCTCTGGGTCTACCCCAGTGTGGCGATCGTCCTGACGGTGCTCGGTTTTGTGTTCGTCGGCGACGGGCTGCGCGACGCCCTCGACCCGAAGCTGCGGTAGGAGAACGTCCCGATGACGACCAACGAAAAGACCGCCGGGAAGACCGGCGAGGCGGCAGCCGAGGACAAGAAGTCCACGCCGCTGCTCGAAGTGCGCGATCTGCACGTCGAGTTCAAGACCCGCGACGGCGTCGCCAAGGCCGTCAACGGCGTGAGCTACAGCGTCGACGCGGGCGAGACCCTGGCCGTGCTCGGCGAGTCGGGCTCCGGCAAGTCCGTCACCGCCCAGGCCATCATGGGCATCCTGGACTCGCCCCCCGGCCGGGTGGCCGGCGGTGAGATCCTCTTCCACGGCCAGGACATCCTGAAGCTGCCGGAGAGCGAGCGGCGCAAGCTGCGCGGCCCGAAGATGGCGATGATCTTCCAGGACGCCCTGTCGGCGCTCAACCCGGTCTTCTCCGTGGGCAATCAGCTCGGCGAGATGTTCCGGGTGCACCAGGGCATGTCGAAGAAGGACGCCAAGGCCAAGTCCATCGAGCTGATGGACCGGGTCCGCATCCCGGCGGCCAAGCAGCGGGTCAACGACTACCCGCACCAGTTCTCCGGCGGTATGCGCCAGCGCATCATGATCGCCATGGCCATGGCGCTGGAGCCGGACCTGATCATCGCGGACGAGCCGACCACGGCCCTCGACGTGACGGTCCAGGCCCAGGTGATGGACCTGCTGGCGGAGCTCCAGCGCGAGTTCAACATGGGCCTGATCCTCATCACCCACGACCTCGGTGTGGTGGCGGACGTCGCCGACAAGATCGCGGTGATGTACGCGGGCCGGATCGTCGAGACCGCCCCCGTGCACGAGCTCTACAAGCGCCCCGCCCACCCGTACACCCGTGGTCTGCTGGAGTCGATCCCGCGCCTGGACCACAAGGGCCAGGAGCTCTACGCGATCAAGGGCCTGCCGCCCAACCTGCTGCACATCCCCACCGGCTGCGCCTTCAACCCGCGCTGCCCCAAGGCGCAGGACGTGTGCCGTACGGACATCCCGGCGCTGCTGCCGGTCGCGGAGCAGGACGGCACCGAGCTCGACGGCCGCGGCAGCGCGTGCCACTTCTGGAAGGAGACCATCCATGGCTGAGCCGGCCAAGCAGTCGGACCAGCGGGAGCCGATCCTCCAGGTCCGCAACCTCGTCAAGCACTTCCCGCTGACCCAGGGCCTGGTCCTCAAGCGCCAGGTCGGGGCGGTCAAGGCCGTCGACGGTGTCTCCTTCGACCTCTACCAGGGCGAGACGCTGGGCATCGTCGGCGAGTCCGGCTGCGGCAAGTCGACGGTCGCCAGGCTGCTGATGACCCTGGAGACGGCCACCTCCGGCGAGGTCTTCTACAAGGGCCAGGACATCACCAAGCTGTCCGGGCGGGCCCTGAAGGCCGTGCGCCGCAACATCCAGATGGTGTTCCAGGACCCCTACACCTCGCTCAACCCCCGGATGACGGTCGGCGACATCATCGGGGAACCGTTCGAGATCCACCCCGAGGTGGCCCCGAAGGGCGACCGGCGCAAGCGGGTCCAGGAGCTCCTGGACGTCGTCGGCCTCAACCCCGAGTACATCAACCGCTACCCGCACCAGTTCTCCGGCGGCCAGCGCCAGCGCATCGGCATCGCCCGCGGCCTCGCGCTCAACCCGGAGATCATCGTCTGCGACGAGCCGGTCTCCGCGCTGGACGTCTCGGTGCAGGCGCAGGTCATCAACCTGATGGAGAAGCTCCAGGACGAGTTCAACCTGTCCTACATCTTCATCGCGCACGACCTGTCCATCGTCCGGCACATCTCCGACCGCGTCGGCGTGATGTACCTGGGCAAGATGGCGGAGATCGGTACGGACACGCAGATCTACGAGCACCCGACGCACCCCTACACCCAGGCACTGCTGTCGGCCGTGCCCGTGCCCGACCCGGAGCAGCGCGAGGGCCGGGAGCGGATCATCCTCACCGGTGACGTGCCGTCGCCGGCCAACCCGCCGTCCGGCTGCCGCTTCCGCACCCGCTGCTGGAAGGCGCAGGACAAGTGCGCCGAGGAGCAGCCGCTGCTCGCGATCCCCGAGGTGTTCAAGAGCAAGGACACCCCGGCCGCGCACGAGTCCGCGTGTCACTTCGCGGAGGAGCGGCAGGTGGTGGGCGCGGCCTGACGGTCACCCGCCGGGGCGACGCCCCGCATCTGGTCCCCGAACGCCGGACGGGCTGATTTTCAGCCCGTCCGGCGCGTTGTTCACTCGGGCCCATTACCCCATGGGGTGTTATTTGGGTCTAAGTGAGACTTGGGACCTTGAGGAGTGCTCCATGCGGGGAGTCGCACGCGCCAGGTGGGCCGTCTGCGCGGTATCGGTGGCGCTGGTCGCGTCGGGCTGCGGGGGAGGCGGTGGCGGCGGGGGCACCGGAGTCGTACGCGCCTCCTGGGGCGACCCGCAGAACCAGCTGGAGCCCGCCAACACCAATGAGGTCCAGGGCGGCAAGGTACTCGCCATGATCTTCCGCGGTCTCAAGCGCTACGACCCCAAGAGCGGTGCGGCGGAGAACATGCTCGCCGACAAGATCGAGACCTCCGACCAGCAGAACTTCACCATCACCCTGAAGGACGGCTGGACCTTCAGCAACGGCGAGAAGGTCACCTCGAAGTCCTTCGTGGACGCCTGGAACTACGCCGCCCTGCTCGACAACAAGCAGAAGAACGCCTCCTTCTTCGAATACGTCGACGGCTACGACAAGGTCCACCCGGTCAGCGGCGCCACCACCGCGAAGACCCTCCGCGGGCTGGCCGTGAAGGACGACAGGACGTTCACGGTCAAGCTGCGCACCAAGTTCTCCACCTGGCCGGACACCCTCGGCTACGCGGCCTACTCCCCGCTCCCGAAGGCCTTCTTCGACAACCACGCGGCCTGGCTCAAGAAGCCCGTGGGCAACGGCCCGTACACCGTCGAGTCGTACGCCAAGGGCTCGGCGATGCAGCTCAAGAAGTGGGACCAGTACCCCGGCGAGGACAAGGCCGCGAACAGCGGGGTGGAGCTGCGGGTCTACACCGACAACAACACCGCCTACACCGACCTCCAGGCCGGGAACCTCGACCTGGTCGACGACATCCCCAGCGCCCAGCTCAAGAACGTGAAGAAGGACCTCGGCGACCGGTACATCAACCAGCCCGCCGGGATCATCCAGACCCTGGTCTTCCCGATGTACGACCCGAACTGGTCGAAGCCCGGCCTCGACAAGGTCCGCCGGGGCCTGTCCATGGCCATCAACCGCGACCAGATCACCGAGCAGATCTACCAGAAGACCCGCACCCCGGCGACGGACTGGACCTCCCCGGCCCTCGGCGACAAGGGCGGCTACAAGGCGGGCCTCTGCGGCGAGGCCTGCAAATACGACGCCACCGCGGCGAAGAAGCTGATCCAGGACGGCGGCGGGCTGCCGGGCGGCCGGATCACCCTCACCTCGAACGTCGACACCGGCTCGCACCGGGTGTGGATGGACGCCGTCTGCAACAGCATCAACAACGCGCTGGGCAACGACCGGGCCTGCACGGTGAACCCCGTGGGCACCTTCGCGGACTTCCGGAACCAGATCACCGAGCAGCGGATGACCAACCCCTTCCGCTCCGGCTGGCAGATGGACTACCCGCTGATCCAGAACTTCCTGCAGCCCCTCTACTACACCGACGCCTCCTCCAACTACGGGAAGTTCTCCGACCCCCAGTTCGACCGGCTCGTCGACGAGGCCAACGCCGAGAACTCGCAGGACAGCGCGAACACCAAGTTCCAGGACGCGGAGAAGATCCTCGCCCAGCAGATGCCGGCCATCCCGCTCTGGTACCAGAACGGCAGCGCCGGATACTCCGACAAGCTCTCCGACGTCACGCTCAACCCCTTCAGCGTCCCCGTCTACGAGCAGATCAAGGTCGGCTGACGAGCGCGCGCACGGACCGGGAGGCCCCCGCCGCAGGGCCTCCACGCCACCACCCCCGGAGCCCCCATGGGACGGTATGTGATCCGGCGGCTGCTCCAGATGATCCCGGTGTTCATCGGCAGCACGTTCCTGATCTTCTTCATGGTCTACGCCCTGGGCGACCCCATCGCCGCGCTCTTCGGCGACAAGGCGCCCGACCCCGCGACCGCCGCGCGCATCCGCGCGGAGCTCTACCTCGACGAGCCGCTGTGGAAGCAGTACCTGCACTACATGGGGCAGATCCTCACCGGTGACTTCGGCACCGCCTTCAACGGCCAGAAGGTCACCGAGCTGATGGCCGGTGCCTTTCCGGTGACCCTCCGCCTCACCCTCGTCGCGATCGTCGTCGAGATCGTCATCGGCATCGCGCTGGGCGTCCTCAGCGGACTGCGCCGCGGCCGCTCCGTCGACACCACGGTCCTGCTGCTCACCCTCGTCGTGGTGTCCATCCCGACCTTCGTCAGCGGCTATGTGCTGCAGTTCCTCTTCGGCGTGCAGTGGGGGTGGGTGTCGCCCGCGGTCTCGCCCGAGGCGCCGGTGGACGAACTGATCCTGCCGGGCGTGGTGCTGGCCCTGACCTCGCTCGCGTACGTGACCCGGCTGACGCGCACCTCCATCGCGGAGAACTCCCGCGCCGACTACATCCGCACGGCCGTCGCCAAGGGACTGCCGCCCCGCCGGATCATCGGCAGGCACCTGCTGCGCAACTCCCTCATCCCCGTCGTCACCTTCATCGGCACCGATATCGGGGCGCTGATGGGCGGTGCCATCGTCACCGAGCGGATCTTCAACATCCACGGCGTCGGCTACCAGCTGTTCCAGGGCATCCTCCGGCAGAACTCGCCGACCGTGGTCGGCTTCGTGACCATCCTGGTCCTCGTCTTCCTGGTGGCGAACCTGGTGGTCGACCTCCTCTACGCCGTGCTCGACCCGAGGATCCGCTATGCCTGACCACGCCACCCCGCCCGAACCGCAGGACGCCATCACCCCCGCGGGCGGCGGGGCGATGAGCCTGGCCACCAGCGAGGCGGAGACGCTGGAGCCGACCTCCGGGAAGGCCCGCAGCCTCTGGTCCGACGCCTGGCACGACCTGCGCCGCAACCCCGTCTTCGTGGCCTCCGCGCTGATCATTCTCTTTCTGGTCCTGATCGCCCTCTGGCCGGAGCTGATCGCGAGCGGAAACCCGCTCCAGTGCGACCTCGCCAAGGCCCAGGAGGGCTCCGAGCCCGGCCACCCCTTCGGCTTCGACACCCAGGGCTGCGACGTCTACACCCGTACGGTCCACGGCGCGCGCGCCTCCATCACCGTCGGCATCTGCGCCACGGCCGGGGCCACCCTGCTCGGCAGCGTCCTCGGCGGCCTCGCCGGGTTCTTCGGGGGCTGGTGGGACGCGCTGCTGTCCCGGCTCGCCGACGTCTTCTTCGGCATCCCGATCATCCTCGGCGGGCTGGTCTTCCTGTCGGTCGTCACCAGCGGCTCGGTCTGGCCCGTCGTCGGGTTCATCGTGCTGCTGGGCTGGCCGCAGATCTCCCGCATCGCCCGCGGCTCCGTGGTCACCGCCAAACAGCACGACTACGTCCAGGCCGCGCGGGCCCTCGGCGCGGGCAACGGGCGGATGCTGCTGCGGCACATCGCGCCCAACGCCGTGGCCCCCGTCATCGTCGTGGCGACCATCGCGCTCGGCACCTACATCGCCCTGGAGGCCACCCTGTCCTTCCTGGGCGTCGGCCTCAAACCCCCCACCGTGTCCTGGGGCATCGACATCTCCAACGCCTCCGTCCAGATCCGCAACGCCCCGCACATGCTGCTGTGGCCCGCGGGGGCGCTGAGCATCACGGTGCTCGCGTTCATCATGCTCGGCGACGCGGTCCGCGACGCCCTCGACCCCAAACTGCGCTGAGGAGCGGGCGGATGCAGCACCACGAGCGACAGCCGGCCCTGCTGGACGTACGCGACCTCCAGGTGGAGTTCCGCACCCGCGACGGCATCGCCAAGGCGGTCAACGGCGTCAACTACGACGTCGGCGAGGGCGAGACGCTGGCCGTGCTGGGGGAGTCCGGCTCGGGCAAGTCGGTGACCGCCCAGGCCATCATGGGCATCGTCGACTCGCCCCCCGGTCACATCACCGGCGGCCAGGTCCTCTTCCGCGGCGAGGACCTGCTCACCATGCCCGCCGAGACGCGCCGCCGGGTGCGCGGCGCGAAGCTGTCGATGATCTTCCAGGACGCGCTGTCCGCGCTCAACCCCGTGCTGAGCGTGGGCACCCAGCTCAGTGAGATGTTCGAAGTGCACGAGGGGATGACCCGTAAGGACTCCCGTGCCAAGGCCGTCCAGCTGATGGACCGGGTCCGCATCCCCGGGGCCAAGGACCGGGTCGGCGACTACCCGCACCAGTTCTCCGGCGGCATGCGTCAGCGCATCATGATCGCCATGGCCATCGCGCTCGAACCGAACCTGGTCATCGCGGACGAGCCCACCACCGCGCTGGACGTCACCGTCCAGGCCCAGGTGATGGACCTGCTGGCGGAGCTCCAGCGCGAGTACAACATGGGCCTCATCCTCATCACCCACGACCTCGGTGTGGTGGCGGACGTCGCCGACAAGATCGCGGTGATGTACGCGGGCCGGATCGTCGAGACCGCCCCCGTCCACGACCTGTACGCCGCGCCCGCCCACCCGTACACCCGCGGACTCCTCGACTCCATCCCGCGCCTGGACCAGAAGGGCCGCCAGCTCTACGCGATCAAGGGCCTGCCGCCCAGCCTGACCGCCATCCCGCCCGGCTGCCCCTTCAACCCCCGCTGCCCCAGGGCCCAGGACATCTGCCGCACCGACCGGCCACCGCTCTTCGCCGTCGCCCCCGGCCGCACCAGCGCCTGCCACTTCTGGAAGGACACCCTCGATGAGAGCTGACGGCGAGGTGATTCTGGAGGTACGGGACCTCGTCAAGCACTACCCGCTCACCCAGGGCATCCTCATCAAGCGGCAGGTCGGCGCGGTCCAGGCGGTCGACGGCGTCTCCTTCGACCTGCGGCGCGGCGAGACCCTCGGCATCGTCGGGGAGTCCGGCTGCGGCAAGTCGACCGTCGCGAAGATGCTCGTCAACCTGGAACGCCCGACGAGCGGGCACATCCGCTACAAGGGCCAGGACATCACCGAGCTGTCCGGGCGCGCGCTGAAGGCCGTGCGCCGCAACATCCAGATGGTGTTCCAGGACCCCTACACCTCGCTCAACCCCCGGATGACGGTCGGCGACATCATCGGGGAACCGTTCGAGATCCACCCCGAGGCGGCCCCCAAGGGCAGCCGCCGCCAGCGGGTCCGCGACCTGCTGGACGTCGTCGGCCTCAACCCCGAGCACATCAACCGCTACCCGCACCAGTTCTCCGGCGGCCAGCGCCAGCGCATCGGCATCGCCCGCGGCCTCGCCCTGCGCCCCGAAGTGATCGTCTGCGACGAGCCGGTGTCCGCGCTGGACGTGTCCGTGCAGGCGCAGGTCGTCAACCTCCTGGAGCGGCTCCAGGACGAGTTCGACCTGTCGTACGTCTTCATCGCCCACGACCTGTCGGTGGTGCGGCACATCTCGGACCGGGTCGCCGTGATGTACCTCGGGCGGCTCGCCGAGGTGGGCACCGACGTGCAGATCTACGAGCACCCGACACACCCCTACACCCAGGCCCTGCTGTCGGCCGTGCCGGTGCCGGATCCGCGGGCGCGGAGCCGGCGGGAGCGGATTCTGCTGGCCGGTGACGTGCCGTCGCCCGCGCATCCGCCGTCCGGGTGCCGGTTCCGTACCCGGTGCTGGAAGGCGCAGCCGAAGTGTGCGGAGGTCGTGCCGCCGCTGGAGGTGCCGGACTGGTTCCGCGAGGGGGGTGGCCCGGCCACCCATGACTCGGCGTGCCACTTCGCCGAGGAGCGGGTTGTCCTTCCGACGGAGAGCGGCGAACCGGGCTGAGCCCCCGCTCGTCTGCGGGCCCGTTGCCGCCTGCGGCGGGGGCGGCCTGCGGCCGCGTCCTCAAACGCCGGACGGGCTGGATCTGTGGCCGGCTCAGCTCTCCGGGGTCAGGGACGGGTCCAGGATGATGTCCTGGGTGCGGGATGTGACCGAGCCCGTTTCCGGGAAGTGGCAGGCCGTCAGGTGGTCCTCCGCGTTGCCTTCGAGCCGCACCAGCGGAGGCGTCTCCGCGCCGCAGCGCGGCTCCGCCTTCCAGCACCGCGTACGGAACCGGCACCCCGACGGCGGCAGGATCGGGGACGGCACGTCCCCCGCCAGCCTGATGCGTTCCCGGGAAGCCGCCGCCCCGGCGGCGTCGGGCACGGCCGACAGCAGCGCGTGCGTGTAAGGGTGGCGCGGTCTCCGGTAGATGGCCTCGCGGGAGCCCACCTCCACGATCCGCCCGAGGTACATCACGGCCACGCGCTGCGAGAAGTGCCGGACCACGGCCAGGTCGTGGGCGATGAACAGGAACGCGATGCCCAGCTCCCGCTGGAGCGACTGGAGCAGGTTGACGACCTGGGCCTGGATGGACACGTCGAGCGCGGACACCGGCTCGTCGGCCACCACCAGCCGCGGTTCCAGCGCGAGCGCGCGGGCCACCCCGATGCGCTGCCGCTGGCCGCCGGAGAACTCGTGCGGGAAGCGGTTGTAGTGCTCGGGGCTGAGCCCCACCGTCTCCAGGAGCTCCCGCACCCGCGCCTCGCGGCCGCCCGCCGGGCGGATGCCGTTGATCTCCATCGGGCCGGAGATGATCCGGCCGACGGTCTGCCGGGGGTTCAGCGAGGAGTACGGGTCCTGGAAGATCATCTGGATCTCGGAGCGGATCGGCGCGAGCTCCTTCCGGTTCGCGTGGGTGATGTCGCGGCCCCGGTAGCCGATCCGGCCCGCCGTGGGCTCCAGGAGGCGGGTGAGCAGCCGCCCGGTGGTGGACTTGCCGCACCCCGACTCGCCGACCAGTCCGAAGCTCTCGCCCGCCCGTACGGTCAGGTCGATGCCGTCCACGGCCTGCACCGCCCCGACCCGCCGCCGGAACGGGAAGCCGCCCATGATCGGGAAGTGCTTGGTCAGGCCCTCGGCGACGAGCAGCGGCTCGCCCCGGGACACCGCGTCGCCCATGTCGTTCGTGTCGGTCATCGGGGGGCTCCTCAGCGCAGTCGGGGGGCGATCTGTTCGGTGAAGACGGCCCGCTGCCGCTCGGGTGCCAGGTGGCAGGCGGCGCCCCGGCCCGGCGGCAGCTCGGGGCGCTCCGTGCGGCAGCGGTCGTCCCCGACCTCGGCGGCGTACGCGCAGCGCGGGTGGAAGGGGCAGCCGGGCGGTGGCGCCAGCAGGCTCGGCGGGGTGCCGGGGATGGGGACGAGCGGTTCGTCGACGTCGGACTCCAGCCGGGGCATCGAGCCCAGCAGCCCCCAGGTGTACGGGTGGCGGGGCGCCCGCAGCACCTCGTGGACCGGGCCGCGTTCGACGATCCGGCCCGCGTACATCACCAGCAGCTCGTCCACGGTGTGGGCGACGACCCCCAGGTCGTGGGTGATGAGGACGATCGCCGAACCGGTCTGCTGCTGGAGCTCCTTGAGCAGGTCGAGGATCTGCGCCTGCACGGTCACGTCGAGGGCCGTCGTCGGCTCGTCGGCGATCAGCAGCTCGGGTTCGCAGACCAGCGCCATCGCGATCATCGCCCGCTGCCGCATCCCGCCGGAGAACTGGTGCGGGTAGTCGTCCACGCGCAGCGCGGCGTTGGGGATGCCGACCTTGTCGAGCATCTCCACGGCACGCTGCCGGGCCTCGCGCCGGGACGCCCCGGTGTGCTTGCGGTACGGCTCGGCGATCTGCCGTCCGACCGTGTAGTAGGGCGACAGCGCGGTGAGCGAGTCCTGGAAGATCATGGCCATCTTGTTGCCGCGCAGCTTCTCCAGCGCGGATTCGGGCGCGCCGGTCAGCACCTGCCCGTCGAGCGTGATCTCGCCCTCGATCTCGGTGTGCCGGGGGTCGTGCAGGCCGAGGACCGCGAGGTTGGTGACGGACTTCCCGGAGCCGGACTCGCCGACGATGCCGAGCGTACGGCCGCGCTCCAGCTCGAAGCCGAGCCCGTCGACGGCCTTGACGACGCCGTCCTCGGTGCCGAAGCGGACGGAAAGATCCCGCACGGACAGGAAGGCGCCCCCGGATGCTGTGGTCATGGTTCTCCGTAAGTTGTCAGGCCAGTCGCACGCGCGGGTCGATGAGGGCGTAGGCGGCGTCCACCACGATGTTGGCGACGACGATGGCCGTGCAGCCGACGAGCATCACGGCCATCAGGGTGGGCAGGTCGGTCTCGCTCACCGAGGAGACGGCCAGCCTGCCGAGCCCGTGCAGGCTGAAGGTGAACTCGGTGATGATCGCGCCGCCGAAGAGCGAACCGAGGTCGATGCCGAAGATGGTGACGATGGGGGCCAGCGCGCCCCGCCAGGCGTAGCGGAAGAAGACGGTGCGTCTGCTGAGCCCCTTGGCGCGGGCCGTGCGCACATGGTCCTCGCCCAGCTGCTCGATCATCTGGGAGCGCGTCATCCGGCTGTAGTTGGCGATGAAGATGATGGAGAGCACCAGCCAGGGGATGAGCATCCCCATGAACCACTTCCCGGGGTCCTTGGTGATCGGGTAGTAGGCGGGGTTGTCCATCCAGTGCAGTCCGCTGACGAGGACGGCGAGCGCGATGACGCCGACGAAGTAGATCTGGAGGGCGTTGCCGACCAGCGACAGCGAGCTGAAGAACTTGTCGACCCAGGTGCCGCGGAAGGCGGCGGCGAGCATCCCGATGCCCACG
The DNA here is from genome assembly GCF_053594975.1 of Streptomyces sp. NPDC002537. Taxonomy (NCBI): domain Bacteria; kingdom Bacillati; phylum Actinomycetota; class Actinomycetes; order Kitasatosporales; family Streptomycetaceae; genus Streptomyces; species Streptomyces sp. NPDC002537. Next base: position 45,093 of record NZ_JBSFWT010000002.1, on the reverse strand, counting down.
CCGACGACGAGGAAGACGACCGCGCCGCCGAGCGTGATGGACAGGGTCGTCGGGAAGCGGTCCACGATCGTGCCCCAGACCGGCTGCTGGTTGGAGAAGGAGTAGCCGAAGCAGGGGGCCGGGCAGTGGCCGACGGAGAAGTCGCGGCCGGTGAAGATGCCCGCCATGTAGTGCCAGTACTGGACGGGCACCGGCTGGTCGAGCCCGAGGTTCTTGTTGATGACGGCGATGGCGTCCGGGGTGCAGTTCTTGCCGCAGGACATCAGCGCCGGCTGGGAGGGCAGCGCGAAGAACAGCAGGAAGGTGATTGCGCTGATCAGCACGATGATGACGAGCGCGCCGAGCGAGCGGCGGGCGAGGAATCGCAGCATGGGTCGCGGTCTTCCGGTCGGCGGGGCGGAGCGTGAGCGGCCACGGCGGTGCCGGGGGCACGGCCGGGCCCGCCGTTCGGCGGCCCGGCCGTACGGACGCGGGCGCTATTTGACGTAGACGCCGGTCGGGTCGACGGTGCCGTACACCGGCTGGTAGCGGACCCCGCCGAGGTTCGAACCCCACAGCGAGAACTGGTTGTTGTAGAAGGTCGGCACGCCCGGTACGTCGTCCGTGAAGATCTTGTCGGCGAGTTTCTGCCACTCGGGCGCGGCCTTCTTCACGTCCGGGACCGCGTTGATCCGGTCGATCTCCGAGTTGACGGCGGGGTCGTTGAGGTGTCCGTAGTTCTGGGCGCCGTCGGCGATCTGCCGGCCGTCGAAGAGCGGGGGCACCACGGTCGAGGAGACGGGCCAGTCCGCGCCCCACGAGCTGCGGTAGATGTCGAACTTGTTCTTCACCTCGGCGATCGCCGAGCGGTAGGTGTTGGCGTCGACCTCCTTCTTCTGCACCTTGAACCCGGCCCGCTCCAGCGCCTGGGTGACGACCACGGCGACCTTCTGCTGGACGTCGGTGTTGGCGTAGGCGTAGACGATCTCCTGGCCCTCCTTGCCCGCCTCCTTCAGCAGCTCCTTCGCCTTGTCGGTGTCACCGGCGGGCTTGGCCTTCTTGCCGTACGGGTCGGTCGCCTGGTAGCCGTCCATGGCGGGGGAGAGGAAGTTGGTGGCCAGTGTGCCCGCGCTCGCGCCGCCGACCTGCTGGAGGATCTGCCCGTTGGGCATGGCGTACGCGAGCGCCTTGCGGACCTTGACGTCCTTCAGCCGGTCCATGTTGAAGCTGATGTAGTCGACGTACGGCTGGATCTCCACGAAGCGGCGCGCCTTGGTGTCCGCCTGGTTCAGGACCTTCTCGGTCATCTCGGGGGCCACGGCGTTGGTGTACGACAGGGTGTTCTTGTCGGCGCCCTGGTCGGCGAGGAAGCGGCGGGTGGAGTCGGCGAACTGGTGGCCGAAGCTGATCTCGAACCGGTCGGCGTACTGGTGCCGGATGGGGTCCGTCCTCGGATCCCACTGCTCGTTCCGCACCAGGGTCAGCGACTTGCCGTTCTTGTAGTCGGCGACCTTGTAGGGGCCCGAGGAGAAGGGGGCGTTGTCGTACTTCCGCTGGGTGTCCTTGGCCTCCTTGACCGGGCCGATGTTGGGCATCGCGGTCGCGAACGGGGTGTCCGCGTGCGGGGCGAGGAAGTGGAAGACGATCGTCTTGTCGTCCGGGGTGTCCAGCACCGACGCCGGCAGGTGCTTGCCCTTGTACGGGCCGTCGGGCAGCGCCTTGCGGAAGGCGGTGCCGTCGCCGGACAGCCACTGCGGGATGTACTGCGGGCCCTCGGTCTCGAAGTCGGCGTAGAGCCGCTCGATGCCCCACCGGACGTCCCGCGAGGTGATCGCCGAGCCGTCCTCGAACTTCAGCCCGTCCTTGAGGGTGAACGTCCAGGTCTTCCCGCCGTCGGAGGCCGTGCCGGCGTCCGTGGCCAGGTCGCCGACGACCTTCACCTTGCCCTGGGCGTCCACCTTGTACGAGGTCAGCGTGCGGTTGTAGAGCATCTGGTCGGCGAGCATGTCGCTGTAGTAGATCTGGCCCGGGTCCAGGTGCTGGAAGGCGTCGCGCTGGAGGACGCCGACGGTGCCGCCCTTCTTGGCGCCCGGCACCTCGGGGGCGGGGCCCGCCGAGTCCTCCTTGGTGCCGATCGAGTAGTTCGAGGACTTGTTCTTGTCCGTGCCGGGTCCCTCGTCCTTGGCGCCGCCCCCGCCTCCTCCTCCGCTGCTGCACGCGGAGAGCGCCAGGGCGCCGGCCGCAAGGGCCGCGGCGGCGCCGAGCCGGGCTCTGGAACTGCGGTGTCTCGTCAGCGGGTTCATGGGTCGGTGCACCTGCCTGTCCGTCGATAACTGGTAGGGCTGGGCCTGCGTCAGCGGCCGGTCCTGGGGTCGAAGGCGTCCCGGACCGAGTCCCCGAGCAGGTTGAAGGCGACCACGAAAACGATCATCGCGAGGCCGGGGAAGAAGATGTAGGTGATGTCGCTCTCGTAGTAGTGGGCGCCGTTGGCGAACATCCGGCCCCAGTCGGGCGTGGGTTCCACGATGCCGACGCCGATGAAGGACAGGCCCGCCTCGATGGTCACGATCGACGGCAGCATCAGCGTCGACTGCACCAGGATCGGGGTCCAGAGGTTCGGCAGCAGCTCCTTGCTGATGATCCGCCAGGGCGAGGCCCCGGTGACCTTCGCCGCCTCCACGAACTCCCGCTCCCGCAGGCTCAGTACCTGGCCGCGCAGCAGACGCGCCAGCCCCATCCACCCCAGCACCCAGAGCACCAGGATCAGGGTCAGCGCCCGCAGATAGGTGGGGGTCTCCTTTTCCGGACTGACGAAAAGGGAGTAGACGACCGGTGTGAAGGCGATGAAGGACAGCTGTGACGGAAAAGCCAGCAGCAGATCGATGAACCGTCCCAGCAGATAATCCGTGCGACCGCCCAGATATCCGGCCGTCACCCCCACCAGGACGCCGGTGAGCACACAGAGCACGGTGGCCGCGGTCGCGATGAGCAGGGAGGTGCGGATGCCGTAGACGAGCTGGGCCAGTACGTCCCGCCCCAGGGTCGGTTCGATGCCGAACCAGAAGCGCCCGGAAATGCCGCCATTGGGCTTCACGGGATAACCGAACTCGTTCAGCAGGCCCTGTTCGTTGAGCCCGTAGGTCGTCGTCGCGTCCTTCCCGTAGAGCTTGGAGATCAGCGGGGCCGCGAGCGCGACGACGAAGAAGAACAGGACGACGTACGCGGAGATCACCCCCGCCTTGTCGCGCTTGAAGCGCCGCCACATCAACTGCCCGGGTGACCGGCCCGCGGGTTCCGTTCCGGTCACCGTCGTCAAGGAAGGAAGGGAAGGACTCGCCATTTGTCTGAATCCCCCGCACTGTAGTCCGGTAGGCCCCTCGCCGACGTGGTGCGCGCGGTGGGTTGAGCGGACTTTGGCAATGGATTCACAGTGCGGTCAAGAGGGCTGCGGAACAAGACGGGACGGGCCCCGCATCTTGAGCGAAGGTTGAGCGGATCGACGACGTGGCGTGCTTGACAGCCCTGTCGGGCCGGGTACGCGGCAGCGTCCTCGGCCCGTTGGCGCTACATGCCCAGTGAGCGCTTGAGGAAGTCGACCTGGAGCAGCAGCAGGTTTTCCGCGACCTGTTCCTGGGGCGTCATATGGGTCACCCCGGACAGCGGCAGCACCTCGTGCGGACGGCCCGCGGCGAGCAGTGCCGAGGAGAGCCGCAGGGTGTGCGCGGCGACCACATTGTCGTCCGCGAGCCCGTGGACGATCATCAGCGGCCGTACCCGCTCCGCCGCCCCGCTCAACCCCTCGTCCGTGACGAGCGAGTTGCGGGTGTACACCTCCGGCCGCTCCGCCGGATCGCCGAGGTAGCGCTCCGTGTAGTGGGTGTCGTAGAGCCGCCAGTCCGTGACCGGGGCGCCCGCGATGCCCGCGTGGAAGACGTCGGGGCGGCGCAGCACGGCCAGCGCGGCGAGGTAGCCGCCGTAGGACCAGCCGCGGATGCCGACCCTGCCGAGGTCCAGCGGGAAGTGCCCGGCGAGCGCCTGGACCGCCTCGACCTGGTCGTCCAGGGTGGCGCCCGCGAAGTCGTCGCGGACCGCCTTCTCCCAGTCGGGGGAGCGGTGCGGGGTGCCGCGGCCGTCGGCGACCACCACGGCGAAGCCCTGGTCGGCGAACCACTGCGAGGTCAGATGGGAGTTGTGCGCGGCCACCACGCGCGGCCCGTGCGGCCCGCCGTACGGGTCCATGAGCACCGGGAGCGGCCCGTCGCCCTCCGCGTAGTCGCTCGGCAGCAGGACGGCGCACGGGATGCGGCGCGCGCCCGCCTCGACAAGCCGTGCGCGGGAGGTCAGTACCGGCGCTTCCGCGTACGAGGTGACGGTGGCCGTCCGCACGCCGTCCCGTACCACCCGCACCGTGGCCCCGCTGTGCTCCAGCGACGCAGACAGCAGGACGGTGACCGCACCGGACCGCACCGCGGAGTGCCAGCCGCGGCCCTCCGAGACCCGCTCCACGGCGGTCCCGGTGACCCGGTAGACATGGGTCTCGCCGGTCTCCGGATCCTTCGCCTCCGGCCCGGCGGAGGCGGAGACGAGCAGGTCGTCGGCGGCGACGTCCAGTACGGCGCGGACGTGCAACTCCGGTCCGGTCAGCGCCCGGCCGCCCACCGTCAGGGCCCGTACGCCGCCCTCGTCGGAGATCCGTACGAGTTCGCCGTCCGGGGTCCACGCGGGCACACCGGGGAAAAGATCCAGCCAGTTTGCGTCCTCGTCCGTGTGCAGGACCCGGGTCGCGCCGGTCGCCGTATCCACCGTCAGGTACACCTGGCTCCGCTGGTCGCGCGCCTGCGCGAGCAGCAGCGGAGGATGCCCCTCCGACCAGTGCGCCTGCGCGAGATAGGGGTAGCGCTCGCGATCCCACTCGACGTCCGTGCGGGACCCGTCCAGACCGAGCAGGGACAGCGTCACCAGGGCGTTCGGGGTGCCCGCCGCCGGATAGGCCACCTCGGCCGGTTCCCGGTCGGGGTTGGCGGGGTCGGCGATCCACCAGCGGCGCACGGGCGCGTCGTCCACGCGGGCCACCAGCAGCGATCCGCCGTCCGGCGCCCACCAGAAGCCCCGGGAGCGGTGCATCTCCTCGGCGGCGATGAACTCCGCGAGACCCCAGGTGACGGTGGCGCTCTCCGGCTCCGCCAGGGCGCGGTCGCCACTGCCGTCCGCCTCGACGACCCGCAGCGCGCCGCCCGCCGTATAGGCGATCCGGCGGCCGTCGGGCGACGGCCGCGGGTCGGCCACCGGACCGGGAACGTCCAGCTCACGGGCGGTACCACCGCGCAACTCGGCGATGAACAGACGCCCGGACAGGGCGAACGCCGCCAACTCCACGGCACCGTCCACCGCGTAGCCCACGACACCCGCCGCCCCTTCGCGGCTGCGCTCGCGCCGGGCCCGCTCCTCCGGGGACAACTCCTCGTCCGCACCGCCCAGCAGCACGGCCGGATCGGCCGCCGGGTACTCGCGCCCGGTGCCGGGATCGAACACCCACAGGACGTTGGCGCGGTCCGTTCCGGTACGGGAGCGGAGGAAGACGACGCGCGAGCCGTCCGGCGACACGGTGAAGGCGCGCGGCGCGCCGAGGGAGAAGCGCTGCGTGCGGGCGTATTGGCGGGGGAACGAGAGCTGTCCTGTCATGCGGTGAGCCTAGGCGCTGCTGGGCCGAACCGGCCGCGGGGCGGCGGGATCTCGCCGTGCGCCCCGAATTTGCTCCTGTGCACCGAGTGAGGTTCGCGCACCGGAAAGTTATGATCACTGACGCATAGTTGGTATGTCCCGGGTGGCATCCGCATGTCACCCGCCTCTCGTTCCGTCCGACCGCGCGTCCATGGAGGTGAACCGCTGTGGCACTCTCGATTTCGGCGGTGGTGCTGCTGGCGATCATCGTCTTCCTGCTGGTCCGGAAGTCCGGACTGAAGGCGGGCCACGCCGCGGTCTGCGTGCTGCTGGGGTTCTACCTCTCGAGCTCGTCGATCGCCCCGACGCTCAACCAGCTGACGAAGAGCGCCACCGACGTGATCAGCAACATCAAGTTCTGATGGCCCCCGGGCGCCGGCGACCCCGTGGGCGGGAGCCCCGCCGGGCCCGCGGGGCTCGTAGGCTGTTCCCATGACCGACAGCTCCTCCTCGCCCGGCCGCCGGCTGCTCCTGGTGCACGCGCACCCGGACGACGAGTCGATCAACAACGGCGCCACCATGGCCAAGTACGCGGCCGAAGGGGCCCATGTCACCCTGGTGACCTGCACTCTCGGTGAGGAGGGCGAGGTCATCCCGGAGGATCTCGCGCACCTCGCGGCGGATCAGGACGACGCCCTCGGCCCGCACCGCGCCGGTGAGCTCGCCGCCGCCATGCGGGAGCTGGGCGTCACCGACCACCGCTTCCTCGGCGGCGCCGGGCGCTACCGCGACTCCGGCATGATGGGCGCCCCGCAGAACGAGCGCCCCCAGTGCTTCTGGCAGGCCGATGTGGACGAGGCGGCCGCGTCGCTCGTGGAGGTGATTCGCGAGGCGCGTCCCCAAGTCCTGGTCACCTACGACCCCGAGGGCGGCTACGGCCACCCCGACCACATCCAGGCGCACCGCGTCGCGATGCGCGCCGTGGAACTCGCCGGTGAGCCGGCCTTCCGCCGCGACCTCGGCGACCCGCACGAGGTCGCGAAGGTCTACTGGAACTGCGTGCCGCGCTCCGTGCTGGAGGAGGGTTTCGTCCGGCTGCGCGAGCTGGGCTTCGACAAGCCCTTCCCCGGCATCGCCTCCCCGGCGGACGTGCCGGGCGTGGTCGAGGACGCCGAGGTGACGGCGGCCGTCGACGGCACCGCGTACGCCCCGGCGAAGGCGGCCGCGATGCGCGCCCACGCGACGCAGATCGAGGTGGACGGCCCGTTCTTCGCGCTCTCCAACGACCTCGGACAGCCGCTCTTCACCACGGAGTACTACAGGCTCGTGAAGGGCCCGGCCGCCGCCGGCCGCGAGGACGACCTGTTCGCGGGGGTGACCGCGTGACGGGCATGGCCGCGCCGCTCAACGTCGGGCGCATGTGCGGATATCTCGGACTGGCGGTCCTCGGGGCGCTGGCCGGGGTCGCGGGCGCTCTGGTGCAAGGCGGCTGGTTCCCCGGCGGGTTGCTGCTGGCGCTGCTCGGCATCGCCGGGCTCTGCTACGGCGGCGTCACCCTCACCCGCGCCAGAGCGGGCGGGATCGCGCCCGGCGCGGGGTGGCTCGTCGCGGTGCTGCTGTTGACGACGAGCAGACCGGAAGGAGACTTCCTTTTCGGCGCGGGGCTCGGCTCGTACGTGTTCCTGCTGGGCGGCATGGCCGTGGCTGTGATGTGTGCCACCCTCCCGAAACCGCCGCAACCGAGCGGGCCTTCAGTCCGACTTGGCAAGTGACGTGACGATTTCTGCCCAGCGGGGTCCGTGGCGCGAAGGAGCGCTCCGGACCCCGCACCGCCGGGTATCCGGCGGGCGTCAAGTGCGTGTCCGCGGTGCCCAGTATGGTGGTGCGCGCCGCCGAGCCGCCCGAACGAGGTCATGACGGGCGGCGGAGCTAACCGGGAGAGCCTGCTTTGAGCCGTGAATCTGACAGTTCGTCCTCCGGGCCCCAGGGGCGCGGTGGCGCCGCTTACCCGTCGGGGACCCCGCCGTACGGAACCCGTCACGCGTCCTCGGACGGTGGCGGCAGCGAGGAGCCGGCCGTGCCGCCGAAGCCGGATGAGCCCAGGACCGAGACCACGCTGACGACGCGGATCCGCATCAACATCCCGGGTTCGCGGCCCATTCCGCCGGTCATCATGCGCACGCCCGTGGGTGACGAGGCCGCGCAGGCCGACGGCGCCACGGGTGCGCCGGCCGCTGCCGGTCCCGCCGGTGGTGCCGGTGGTGCCGCGGTCGGTGAGCGCAAGCCCGTCCTGCCCCGCCGCCCCGAGCCGTCCGCGGCTCCGGCGCATCCGGAGGCGGAGCGTCAGGGCGAGCGTTCCGAGGGCAAGGAGAAGACGAGCGACTGGTTCGCGCCGCGCAAGGGTGGCGGGGCGGCGTCCGCCCCCGGCTCCGCGGCGTCCGCGAACCGTCGTCCGGGGCTGTCCGGCGGTGGGGTCGGCGGCGCGTCAGGTGGCTTTGGCGGAGGTTCCGCTTCCGGTGGTGCCCCGGGCCTGGGCGGGCCCCGGCAGGGCGGCTCCGCGCCGGCCCCCGGCCCGCAGAATCCCTCGACCACGGCGGCCACGCCGTGGCCCGCGGACCCGATGGCCACGGGCGCGAACCCCATCCTGCAGGCGACCCAGCAGGATCCGATGGCCACAGGTGCGAACCCCATTCTCCAGGGCCCCCCGCCGGTCGCGGCGCCCGTCGACGACTGGCCCATGGACCCTTCGACCACCAGCGCGACCCCCTGGCAGAGCGGTGGTCCGCAGGCCCCCGCCGTCCCGGCGGACGACTGGCCGGGCGGCTCCTCGACCACCAGCGCGACCCCCTGGCCGGGCGAGGGCCAGGGCACGGGCGCGGCCCCCGCCGACGACTGGCCCGGCGCCTCCCCGGCCGCCCCGGGCAACACGCCCTGGCAGGGCGGCAACGCCGCGGCGGCACGCGCCGCCCGACGTTCCGGTTCCCAGACCGACGACTGGCCGGGTGGTTCTTCGACGACGGGTGTGGTGCCGCAGCCGGGGCTGGGTGATTCCTCGGCGACGGGGACGATGCCGCAGCCCGGGTTCGCCGATTCCTCGGTGGCGGGCACTGTGCCGCAGGCCGACGACTGGCCGGGCGGTTCTTCGACGACAGGTGGGATGCCGCAGCCGGGCTTGGGTGACTCCTCGGCGACCGGTGTCATGCCGCAGGCCGACGACTGGCCCGGTGGTTCCTCGGTGACGGGTGCGGTGCAGCAGCCCGGGTTCGCCGATTCCTCGGTGGCGGGCACTGTGCCGCAGGTCGACGACTGGCCGGGTGGTTCCTCGACGACCGGCGCGATGCCGCAGCCGCCCGTGCCGGGTGGCGCGGTCGGCGGCGCCGCGCCGTGGCCGGGCGACGCCATGGGCGCCGGTGCGCAGGGCGGTATGGGCGCGCCGGGTGTCCCGGGCGGTATGGCCGGTCAGGGCGTGCCGGGCGGTATGGGCGTGCCTGGTGGCCAGGGCGGTACGCGTGTCCCCGGCGTCCCCGGTGGTCAGGGTGCGCCCGGTGTGATGGGTGCCCCTGGTGCTCAGGGCGGTGGCGTTCCCGGTGTCATGGGCGCTCGGGCGGCCACGGGTGCGAACCCGGTCGTCCCGCCGCCCGCGCCGAGCCCCGACGGCAACGGCGCGGCACCGTGGAACGGGGCCGTGGAGTCCACGCAGCAGTTCCCCGCGCCCACCATGGGCCAGGGGGCGGCACCGTTCGCCCCCGCGGCGCCCGGTGGCGCGGCCTTCGCGGAGAGGCGTACGGACACTCCGCGCGAGGGCTTCCCGCGGGTACCGGCGCCGCCCACCGGCGCGCAGTCGGCCCAGCAGGCCCCCGCGGGCGCGCAGGCGCCGAAGCAGCAGCAGAACAAGGGCGGTGGCAAGGGCGCCAAGGGCGGCAAGAAGGGCGGCGGCCCCAAGGTTCCGGCGCCCGCGGGCAGGACGGCTGCGGGCGAGACGCTCGTCAGCGGCGTGCCCGTCGTGCCCCCGCCCGGGGGCCCGGCCAAGAACGGGCCCGTCGACAGCGGCGCGCCCCGCGTGGCCGTGCCGAAGCCGAAGGTGCCCGCGCCCGGCGCCAAGTCGGCGGTGCCGGCCCCGGCCGCTCCGGCGGCCAAGAGCGCTCCCGCCAAGAGCGCGCCCAAGAAGAAGGGCCGCTCCAAGCTGGTCCTGCTCGGCGGCGCGCTCGTCGGGCTGGTCGGCGTCGCGTACGGCGCCGGGCTGCTGCTCGACCACGCCGACGTGCCGAACGGCACCACCGTGCTGGGCGTGGCCATCGGCGGCAGCTCCAAGGAGCAGGCCGTGCAGAAGCTCGACTCCGCGCTCGGCGACCGCGCGACCGCGCCGCTGAAGGTGTCGATCGGCGGCAAGGAGGCGCAGCTCAAGCCGGCCGTGGCCGGGCTGACCATCGACACGCAGGCCACGGTGCGGGAGGCGGCCGGACGGGACTACAACCCGCTCACCGTCATCGGTTCCCTCGTCGGCGGCACCCGTACGGCGGAGCCCTCGATCGGCGCCGACGAGGAGAAGATCGCGGACGCGCTGAAGCGGGCCTCCGGGGAGACGGGCTCGGCCAAGGAAGGCACGATCAAGTTCGAGCCGGGCAAGGCCGTGCCGGTCTACGGGCAGCCCTACCAGGGGCTGGACACCGACAAGGCCGTCGCGGCCGTCGCCCAGGCGTACCGTGACCGCGCCGCCACCGGCCAGGACCGGACCGTCGAACTGCCCAGCGCCGAGCAGCAGCCCAAGGTGGACAAGGCGGAGGTCGACCGGGTGATGGAGAGCTTCGCGAAGCCCGCCATGTCCGGCCTGGTCACCGTGCAGACCGACCCGGCGCACAAGATCCAGTTCGGCCCTGAGCACTCGCTGCCGAAGATCCTTTCCGTGTCGGAGGTCAACGGCAAGCTCGTCGACCACTACGACCTCGAAGCGGTCAAGGAGCTGTGCGGGTCCGCCTTCACCGGGGTCAAGATCCAGCGCGGTGACGGCAGCAAGACCGATGTCACCCCGCAGGACGTCGTGGGCGCCCTGCGCAAGGCCCTGATGGGCAAGACGCCCGCCGAGCGCGTCGGTGTCATCCAGGTCAACGGCAACTGACGGCCGCCGCCGGGACCGTGTGAGCCCCTGTGCCCCACCGGGCACGGGGGCTCACGGCCGTCCGGGGCGTATGACGTTCGTGACCCGATCCATGACATCTGTCATCGCCGGTACACGACGGCTGACACTGCCGACCGGGCCGTCGGCCTGGAACGATCGCTTGTATGACCACTACAGCAAGCACGTTCACGGGGGATGGGCGCCGCACCGGCGCCCCCGTGGTCAGTTTTGAGCATGTCAGCAAGAGCTACGGCACGGTGCGCGCCGTCGCGGATCTGGACCTCCGTCTGTACCCGGGCGAGACGGTCGCCCTGCTCGGTCCCAACGGCGCGGGCAAGTCGTCCACCCTCGACCTCCTCCTGGGGCTGCGCACGCCCGACGCGGGCCGGGTCGAGCTGTTCGGCACCACGCCGCAGCAGGCCATCGCGCAGGGCAAGGTCGGCGCGATGCTCCAGAGCGGCGGCCTCATGGAGGACGTGAAGGTCCGTGAGCTGGTGAAGCTCGCCTGCGACCTGCACCCGCACGCCTACCCGGTGGAGCAGGTGCTGGAGCGGGCGGATCTCACCGAGATCGCCGACCGCATGGTCAACAAGCTCTCCGGCGGCCAGGAGCAGCGGGTGCGCTTCGCCCTCGCGACGGCCGGGGCCAACGAGCTCGTCGTGCTGGACGAGCCGACGACCGGGATGGACGTCTCCGCCCGGCAGGCGTTCTGGAGCGTGATGCGGCAGCAGGCCCGGGAGGGCCGCGCGATCCTCTTCGCCACGCACTATCTGGAAGAGGCCGACGCGATCGCCGACCGGGTGATCGTGCTGCACCGCGGGCGGGTCCTCGCCGACGGTTCGGCCGCCGAGATCAAGGCCAAGGCGGGCGCCCGCCGGATCGTCTTCGACCTGGACGGGCACATCGGCGAGGCCGCGCTGCGCGAACTGCCGTTCCTGTCCGCCCTGGAGATATCCGGCCGCACCGTGCGCATCCAGTCGCACGACGCCGACGCCACCGTCCACGCCCTCTACGGCCTCGGTCTCTACCCGCGCAACCTCGAGGTCGCGGGCCTCGGCCTGGAGCAGGCCTTCATCGCCATCACCGACGCCGCGACCGCCGAGGAGGCGGCCCGATGAACACGCTGATCAAGCTGGAAATCGCGCGCACCCTGCGCAACAAGAAGTTCATGTTCTTCTCCGTGCTCTACCCGGCGGCCCTCTATCTGCTGATCGCGGGCGGCGCGAGCACCAAGGAGATCGTCAAGGGCACGCACCTGACGCTGCCGCTGCTGATGATGGTCTCCATGGCCTCCTTCGGCGCGATCACCGCCGTGCTCGTGGGCAACAGCGAGCGCATAGCCAAGGAGCGCGAGAAGGGCTGGGTGCGCCAGCTGCGGCTCACCGCGCTGCCCGGACGCGGCTATGTGACGGCGAAGGTCGCCTCCGCCGCCGTGGTGTCGCTCCCGTCGATCCTGGTCGTCTTCGCCGTCGCCGCCGCCGTCAAGAACGTGCGCATGGACGCGGCCTGGCAGTGGTTCGCGCTGACGGGCGCGATCTGGGCGGGCAGCATCGTCTTCGCGGCCCTCGGTGTGGCGGTCGGCTATCTCGCCACCGGCGACGCCGTGCGCCCCATCACGATGATCATCTACTTCGGCCTGTCCGTGCTGGGCGGTCTGTGGATGCCGACCGCGACGTTCCCGAAGTGGCTGCAGAACATCACCGAGTGGGTGCCCACCCACGCCTACGCCGCGCTCGGCCAGGCCATCGAGCAGGGCGACGCCCCGCACATGAAGGACGTGTCCATCCTGTTCGCCTATCTTGTGCTGTTCGCGGGTGCGGCCGCCTGGCTGTACCGCAAGGACACCCGCAAGGCGTGACGTGACCGAAGCCGGGGGCCGGAAGGAGCGACAGCGATGAGAGTGGTCGACCGCTGCAGGGAGCTGTGGCACTCGGCTCTCACGACCGATGACGAGCCGGTGGAGACCGGCGTGGGAAGCCCGCCCGACAACCGCCGGGCGGCCCTGATCAAGCTGGCCTGGATCGGCATCTGGTTCGCCTATCTGGCCGCCCCGGCCCAGGACATCCTCGGCGACCGCCACTCGGCGGTCGGGGACGTCCTGGGCGGGGCCGGGCTGCTGGCCTTCGTGGGCGCCTACCTCGCCCTGATCTTCCGGCAGACGTCACGGCCGCTGGAGCACGTCCGGGTGGTCCCCATGCTCGGCGCGCTGCTGGCGATGGCGGTCGTGCTGTCGCTGACGCTCGGCGCCCCTTGGCTCGTCCTCTTCGTCTATGTGTGCGTCGGGTGCGGGGCGGTCCTGCCGATGAGGGCGGCGCGCATCGCGATCCTTCTGAACGTCGGCGTCCTGCTCGCCATCGGGCTCAACACGCCGAAAGCCGACGATTTCCTGCCGGCGCTCGTCATCCCGGCGCTGCTCGGCGGGTTCGCGATGGTCGGGGTGCGCCAGATGGCCCGCACGACCAGGGCGCTGCGCGAGGCGCGGGCCACCGTCGCCCACCTCGCCGCCAACGAGGAGCGCCTGCGGCTCGCCCGCGACCTGCACGACCTGCTGGGCCACTCGCTGTCGCTCATCACCCTGAAGAGCGAGCTGGCCGGGCGGATGCTGCCCGGCAAGCCCGATCAGGCCGCGCAGCAGGTCGCGGACATCGAGCGGGTCAGCAGGCAGGCGCTGGTGGACGTCCGGGAGGCGGTGAGCGGCTTTCGCCGCCCCACCCTGGACGCCGAGATCGCCGGAGCCCGTACGGCCCTCGCCGCCGCGGGCATCGCCGCGGACCTCGAAGGGGCGGCCACCGGCCATCCCGATCTGCCGCCCGACGAGGAGGGCGCGCTGGCCTGGGCGCTCCGCGAGGCCGTGACCAATGTGGTGCGGCACAGCGGGGCCCGCCGCTGCGAGGTGACGATCACGGAGACCGGCGACGAGCTGTGCCTCACGGTCACCGACAACGGGCAGGGGCCGCACGGCGCGCACGGCAACGGCCTCACCGGCCTGACGGAGCGGCTGTCCCTCGCCGACGGCCGGCTGGAGACCGGGCCCGGCCCGAAGGGCGGCTTCCGCCTCCGGGCATATGTCCCGCTGTCCCGCCGGGACAGCGATGCACAGGAGACACAGAAGGAGGACTCGGGGGAGCCGCTGACCGCCTGAGCGCGGGCCACCGCCGACGGGACCTGGCCCACCGTCAGTACGCATACCCTGTCGCTGTGACCGAAGAGCTCCACCCCGACAGCCGACGCGCCATCAAGGTCCTGCTCGCAGAGGACCAGTCCATGGTGCGGGAGGCACTCGCCGCACTGCTCGGCCTGGAGGACGACATCGAGGTCGTCTCCCAGGTCGCCCGGGGCGACGAGGTTCTCGCCGCCGCCCGGGCGCACACGCCGGACGTGGCCCTGCTGGACATCGAGATGCCCGGGATGACCGGTCTCGACGCGGCCGCCCTGCTGCGCCGCGAGCTGCCCGCGCTCAAAGTGGTGATCCTGACGACCTTCGGCCGCCCCGGCTATCTGCGCCGGGCCATGGAGTCGGGCGCGGAGGCCTTCCTGGTCAAGGACGCGCCCGCGGCACAGCTCGCGGACGCCCTGCGCCGGGTGCTGCGCGGCGAGCGGGTCATCGACCCGACCCTCGCTGCGGCCGCGCTCGCCGAGGGCGCGAACCCGCTGACGGACCGCGAGCGGGCCGTGCTCCGGGCCTCCGCCGACGGCTCGACCAACGCCGAGCTGGCCAAGGCCCTCCACCTCTCCCACGGCACGGTCCGCAACTACCTCTCCACGGCCATCCAGAAGACCGGGGCCCGCAACCGCGCCGAAGCCGTGCGCATAGCCCGCGACAAGGGCTGGCTGTAGGGGCTCCGGTGCGGGGGCCCTCCGGCCCGGCCCGCGGCGGTGGGGGATCGTCGTCCGGGCTGTCGCAAGGCTGTCACATGGGCGGCATAGGCTCCCTGGGGATCACAGTGCCGCGAGGAGGAGGGGGAACGCCGCCGTGCAGATCAAGCGCGTTCCCGACGGCGGGCGCGTCCTGACCGTCCTGCTGGTCGTCGCTGTCGCCGCGCTGGCCGTCCTCGACTGCCTCACGGGCCCGCGGCTGCGGCTGGCCCTGATCGCGAGCGTCATGCCGCTGATCGCCGCCCGGCTGTGCTCCTACCGCCGGACCGTCGTCGTCGCCGCGGTCTTCGCCGCGGCGCAGGCGATCGTCCACTGTGTGATCGTGCCGCGCTGGGACGTCGTCAGTGTCCTGGTCTCCGTCCTCGGCGCGCTGCTGGTCGCCGGGTTCGCCGTGGCCCTGTGCGGAGCCCTGCTGGAGCGCGAGGCGGCGTACGACCGTACCCGGATGGTCGCCGACGCCGTGCAGCGCACGATGCTGCGGGAGCTGCCGATCACCTCGGGCCCGCTGCGCGTCGCCGGGTTCTACATCTCCGCGCAGGAGGGCGCCCGGGTCGGCGGCGACATCTACGAGGTGGTGGAGAGCCCGTACGGGCAGCGCGTCCTCATCGGCGACGTCCAGGGCAAGGGCATGCCCGCGATCGGCGCGGGGCACGCCGTGCTCACGTCGTTCCGCGAAGCCGCCTATCACGAGGCCGCGCTGGAGGCCGTCGCCGACCACATGGAGGGCGCCCTGCTCCGGCACAACAGCGCCCTGTCCCTGACCGGCACGGACGAGCGGTTCGTCACCGCGCTGCTGCTGGAGGTCGGCCCGCCGGGCACGGTCACCCGCGTCCTGTCCTGCGGCCACATCCCGTACTACGCGGTCGGCGGCGACCGGGTCGAGGAACGGCTCCCCGGCCGCTTCGGGCTGCCGCTCGGACTGGGCGGGCTCACCGGCGAGCCCAGGCGGGCCGTCGACTCCGACGCGTGCTGCGCGGGCCCTGCGGCACCGGAGTGGCTGGTCCTGTGCACGGACGGGGTCACCGAGGCACGGAACCGCGAGGGCCGCTTCTACCCGCTCCGCGAGCGCCTGTCCCAGTGGACGCACCTGCCCCCGGCGGAACTCGCCCGCACCCTGCGCGCGGACCTGGAGCGCTACACGGAGGGCGAGCTGAAGGACGACGCGGCGGTCCTCATCGTCCGCCCGACGGACGAACACGCGGAGCACGCCCCGGCGCCGACGCGAGCCGAATCCCCCGTCGGCGCCACCTGACCGGGCGGGACGCCCGCTCCCCGGTTTCCGCCCGGCCCGCCTGCCGGCCCGAGGCCGCGGCGCTGATGCGAGCTCGTCCGGGAGGACGACCGGACCCCGCTCCGGGGCGCCGCCCAGCCGGCCCGTCCGGCACCCGGGGACAAAGCCCCCCTCCACTTCGGGCGCCGGCGACAAGCCCGCCCGAGGCCGCGGCACCCCCGCCCCCGGGCACCGGACCAAGCCCGTCCGGCCTTGAGGACAGAGAGCCGCGCCCCGCTCCGGGTGCCCGAGCCACCGGCCGACGGCCGTCAGTTGAGCATGGCGCGCGCGGCCCGTGCCTGGCGGCGGACGGTCTCCGCCACCGTGGGCTCCAGGGCGTCGATCACCTCCGCGTAGTCCTCCATCTCCCGCGCGCCGCCCGCGAAGTCGCCCCGTTCCACGAGCAGCTCGGCGCGCTCGAAGCGCAGCCGCGCCGGATGGCTGGGCAGCAGCAGGGCGAGGTCGACCGCCCACAGCTGCACCTCGCTCCGCTCGGGGCGCGCCGCGGCCCAGGCCCGGATGTTGTTGAGGACGCGCAGCACGATCTCCAGCGGTTCCGCCGGGGAGAACGCCGACGGCGTCAGCGGCGCCCCGGTCGCCCCCGCGACCAGCAGCTCGGCGTCCTCCTCGGACAGCGGCCGGCCGCCGTCGAAGGGATCGGCCAGCACGTGCCGGCCGTACGGGTCCCCGAAACCGACGACGAAGTGGCCGGGCAACGCCACCCCGTACACCGGCGCGCCCGCCCGCCGGGCCACCTCCATCCACACCACGGACAGCAGGATCGGCAGCCCGCGCCGCCGCAGCAGCACCTCGCCCAGCAGCGAGGACTCCAGCCGCCGGTAGTCGGCGGGGGAGCCGCGGAAGCCGCACGCCCCGCCGAGCAGGTCCGCGAGGGCGGACGCCCACTGCCGGGGGTCGGCGCCGCGCCCCAGCGCGGGCAGCAGCCCCGCGAGCCGGTCCAGTTCGATCTGCGCCTCGTCGACGGCGGCCTCACCCGCTCCGGGGTCCGCCTCGGAAGCGATCAGCAGGCACAGCAGCGCGAGGTCGGGGCGCTCCTCCCGCGCCTCCTCCGCGAACCGCCGCCTCCTGCCAGGGGTGTCGTACATAGCTGCCTCGTACCCGCTCGGGGCGATGGGGGAAAAAACCCACCGCCGATGTCCATGGTGCGACCGTGACCGCGGTGACCGCCTACCCCTGCGGCCCGCGGCGGTAGTGGTAGGCGTGGTGCGTGGTGAAGCCGAGCCCGTCGTAGAGCGCCGAGGCGCCCCCGTTGTCCGTCTCCACCTGGAGGTACGCCGCCGAGGCGCCCTCGCTCAGCGCCCGCTCGGCGAGCGCGGCCATGACCAGCGTCCCCAGGCCCGCCCTGCGCCGCGCCGGGTCCACGGACAGCGCCGAGAACCCCGCCCACCGGCCGTCGACCACGCAGCGGCCCAGGGCGACCGGCCCCTCGTCGCCCGGCACGGACGCGAACCACACCGAGGGCCCGCCCGTCAGCACGCCCAGCGCGTCCTCGGCGGACGCCGACGTGCGCCCGTAGGCGTCCGGCCACTCCGCACCGGGCTCCCGGGAGAGCAGCACGCGCGAGGTGTCCGCGTCCGTGTCGGCGAGCGGTGCCAGTGCCGCCGTACGCATCAGGGCGTGCCGCTCCGCCGTCCAGCCCCGCCGGGCCAGCTCCGAGTCCAGCCGTTCGTCCTCCGCCGGGTCGCCGGTGGTGACCTGCACCAGCGGGGGCAGCCCGCGCTCCCCGTACCACGCGCCGATCCGGTCCAGGGCGTCCGCCAGGGGCAGCCCGCAATCCCCGAGGGGCAGCACCGAGTTGGCACGGGAGGTGAAGCCGCCCGAGGCGCGCAGCGTCCAGCCGCCCAGCGCCGCGGTCTCCCGCGCGGGCCAGCCGCGCGCCGCGGTCTCCTGGAGCTCCCGCACGGTCGCGGCGGGTCCGCGGCGACGGGCCGGGGCCGCCGGGACCACCTTGCCCGCGACGAGCGTGGACTCGTCGATCACCACCGTCTCCCCGTCGCGGCGTGTGATTCGCAGCACACCGCCGTCCCAGGCGTCGAGCACCCCCACGGTGTCCGTGAACCGCTCCGAAGATCGTCCGGGATCGGTCAGTCGCCGGACAGATACCCTTTTTCCCACATCAGCGGTATTGATCCTGACTTCCAGCCGTCCGCCCGTGGTGAATTCCACAGCTCTCCTCGCCCCTCTTGTTCGTCTCGTGCCCGGGAACGGAGATACTAGGTGTGGGCATCGACGACGCCGCGCTCCCGCGCGAGATGAGCCCTACCGAGGAGGAACGACAGCGTGACCTACGTCATCGCGCAGCCTTGTGTCGACGTGAAGGACAAGGCGTGCATCGAGGAGTGCCCCGTCGACTGCATCTACGAGGGCTCCCGGTCCTTGTACATCCACCCGGACGAATGCGTCGACTGTGGTGCCTGCGAACCGGTCTGCCCGGTCGAAGCCATCTTCTACGAGGATGACACTCCGGAGGAGTGGAAGGACTACTACAAGGCGAACGTCGAGTTCTTCGACGAGCTCGGCTCGCCCGGTGGCGCCTCCAAGCTCGGCCTGATCGAGCGCGACCACCCCTTCATCGCCGCGCTGCCGGCGGACATCAACCCCGAGCACTGATTCGCGGCAGCCACCACGGCCCCGTACGGCCCTCGCGCCGTACGGGGCCGCGGCATTTCGACACCGAGTACCTATCTGCAAGAGAGCGAGCGAGCACCGTGGGCGCAGTCTCTTCCCGCCTCCCCGTCTTCCCCTGGGACCGGCTCGACCCGTACAAGGCGACGGCCGCCGCCCACCCCGACGGCATCGTGGACCTGTCGGTCGGCACCCCCGTCGACCCCGTCCCCGAGCTGATCCAGCGGGCCCTCACCGACGCCGCCGACAGCCCCGGCTACCCCACGGTGTGGGGCACGGCCGCGCTGCGCGACGCGCTCACCGGCTGGGCGGAGCGCCGCCTGGGCGCCCGGGGTCTGACGCACCACAACGTCCTGCCCGTCGTCGGCTCCAAGGAGCTGGTGGCCTGGCTGCCGACCCAGCTCGGGCTCACCGCGGGCGACAAGGTCGCCTACCCGCGGCTCGCCTACCCGACGTACGAGGTCGGCGCGCGGCTCACCGGCGCCGAGCCCGTCGTCTACGACGACCCCACGGAGCTGGACCCCGCCGGGCTCAAGCTGCTGTGGCTCAACTCCCCGTCCAACCCGACGGGCCGGGTGCTCTCCAAGGACGAGCTGCGCCGCGCGGTCGCCTGGGCGCGCGAGCACGACGTGCTCGTCTTCAGCGACGAGTGCTACCTGGAACTGGGCTGGGAGGCCGAGCCGGTCTCCGTGCTGCACCCCGACGTGTGCGGCGGCTCGTACGAGGGCATCGTCGCCGTCCACTCGCTGTCCAAGCGCTCCAACCTGGCCGGCTACCGCGCGGCGTTCCTCGCCGGTGACGCGGCGGTCCTGGGTGAGCTGCTCCAGATCCGCAAGCACGGCGGCATGATGGTCGCCGCGCCCGTCCAGGCCGCGACCGTCGTCGCCCTGGGGGACACCGCGCACGTCACCGAGCAGCGCGAGCGCTACGCGCGCCGGCGCGCGGCGCTGCGCGCGGCGTTCGAGCGCGCGGGTTTCCGCATCGAGCACAGCGAGGCCTCGCTCTACCTGTGGGCCACGCGGGACGAGCCGTGCTGGGACACGGTGGCGGACCTCTCCAAGCGCGGCATCCTGGTCGCGCCGGGCGACTTCTACGGCGCGGCGGGCGACCGCTTCGTCCGTATCGCCTTCACGGCGACCGACGAGCGGGTGGCGGCCGCGGTCCGCCGCCTGGCGGACTGAGGTTCCCGCACGAGGACATGTGAAAGGGCCCGGGAGGAACTCCCGGGCCCTTTCACATACGGGCGTGACCGGTGGGTGGACCCGGTCAGCCGCCGATCGGCAGACCCTTCGACAGGCCGCCGGTGGTGGGCAGGCCCCCCTTGGTCGCCGTCTCCGTCGTGGTCCCGACGACACCGGCAGCGGAGCTGCCGAGGTCGCCCGCGACCTTCTGGGCGGCCGGGGTGGTGGTCTGGGCGGTCTTGCCGAGCGTGTCCGTGGAGGCGGGCACGGCGGTGTCGACGGCCTTGTGACCGACCTCGGCGGTCGTCATGCCGGCCTTGTGGGAGGTCGTTGCGATGTTGGTGCCCAGGTTCGCGCCGTCCACCGTGCTCAGACCGCTCAGCTGCTCGGGGGCCTTGAGGTCCGCGGCGCTGGCAGCTCCGGCCGCGCCGATGACGGGCGCCGCGCCAGCGGCGACCAGCAGGGCGACCCGAGCGATCCGACGCGAAAGGGGGAGGGACATGATGCTCCTTTTGGCGGAGTTGGAGGACATTTGCTGTCCGGCGAGCGGACGCAGTGACTACCGCGTGAGAGCGTCGAAGGTTGCGGTGCCCGAAGGTAAAGCCTTGGCAATGCGTCGCATTATCGGTTTCGGGAATTCCCGGGCAAAACTGACAGGCCCCGACGATGTCCTAAAGGCTTACAAGCCTTTAGTCGCAAGGGGTGTGAACGGTTTTGCCCAACTCCCGGCAGGGGAAGGCGCATTCCTGCCCGCGCGGCGGGGCGGGTCCCCCGGACGAGGGTGTTCTCGTACTGCTGACCGGACTACGGGACGGTGGTGATCCGTACCTCGGTGGAGGGGGACGAGCCGTCCCCGGCCGTGCGCCAGCCGTCACGGGAGCTGTCCGAGGTCCACACCCGGCCGTCGAAGGCGATGCGCTCGATCCGCAGCTCGGACGCGTGCGCCATCGCCCACGACGCCAGCTGCCAGCCCCGCCGCTTCGGCCCGCCGTCCGTCGCGTCGGCCGGATCGGAGGACTGCGCGGGCACGGTCACCGTGCGGGCGGCCGCCCCGGCCGCACCATTGGTCCCGCCGCCGCCCATGGTCGGCAGCACTGTCTCGCCGAACTCGCGCCGCAGCTTCGTCCGCAGGGCCGCGGGGTCCCCGTGCTTGCCGTCCGGCGGGGCCGTCGAGCAGCTGAACGAGGCCTCCGCCCGGCCCGTGAGCCCCGACGCCAGCAGCGAGGCGTCCGGCTCGTGCTTGGCGTACGCCTGCGGGAAACCGCTGCGCTGCACCTTCTGCGCGGCCACTGTCAGCGGCAGCCGGGAGTAGCCCGGCACCTGCACCAGGTGGTCGTAGAACTTGCCCGCCGAGTACACCGGGTCGGTGATCTGCGCCGCCGTGCCCCAGCCCTGCGTCGGCCGCTGCTGGAACAGCCCCAGCGAATCCCGGTCGCCGTGATGGATGTTGCGCAGCCCCGACTCCTGCATGGCCGTCGCCAGCGCGATCGTCACCGCCCGCTCCGGCAGGCTGCGGGCGGAGCCCACGGCGGAGATCGTGGCCGCGTTCACGGCCTGTTCGGGGGAGAGGGAGTACGACTCGCCGTTGGCCCGCACGGTGCAGCGCGGGGCGCCGGGACCGCCGGTCACCAACTGGGCCACGCCGTAGCCGATCAGCGCCAGCAGCACGGCACAGGCGGCCACGATGCGCAGCAGGCGGCCACGGCGGGTGACGAAGATCCGGGACATGCGGCAAACGTTACTGGAGAGATATGAGAATCATGAGGGCCGGACGGGCACCGGGCCGCCGGGCCCGTGCCCCGGCGTAGAGTCGCCGCATGGATGACGCCGCACTCGACCTGTCCCTCGACGCCACCGCCCTCACCGCCCGGCTCGTCGACATCCCGTCGGAGAGCGGGAACGAGAAGCCCCTGGCGGACGCCGTGGAGCGGGCCCTCCGCGCCCTCCCGCACCTCACCGTCGACCGGTACGGCAACAACGTCGTCGCCCGGACCGGCCTCGGCCGCGCCGAACGCGTGGTGCTCGCCGGGCACATCGACACCGTGCCGATCGCCGACAACGTCCCCTCCAGGCTGGACGACGACGGCTTCCTGTGGGGATGCGGCACCAGCGACATGAAGTCCGGCGTCGCGGTGCAGCTGCGGATCGCCGCGACCGTCCCCGAGCCCAACCGCGACCTCACGTTCGTCTTCTACGACAACGAGGAGGTCGCCGCGCACCTCAACGGCCTCGGCCACGTCGCCGCCGCGCACCCCGACTGGCTCGCCGCCGACTTCGCCGTCCTCCTCGAACCGACCGACGGCCAGGTCGAGGGCGGCTGCCAGGGCACCCTGCGGGTCCTGCTGCGCACGGCCGGCGAGCGCGCCCACTCGGCGCGCAGCTGGATGGGCAGCAACGCCGTCCACGCCGCCGCGCCGATCCTGGCCCGGCTGGCCGCGTACGAGCCGCGCCGTCCCGTGATCGACGGCCTGGAGTACCACGAGGGGCTCAACGCCGTCCGGATCGAGGGCGGTGTCGCGGGCAACGTCATCCCCGACGCCTGCACGGTCACCGTCAACTTCCGCTACGCACCCGACCGCAGCGAGGAGGAGGCGCTGGCGCACGTCCGCGAGGTCTTCGCGGACTGCGGGGTCGCCGAGTTCGTCGTCGACGACCACTCGCCCGGCGCGCTGCCCGGCCTCTCCCACCCGGCCGCCGCGGCCTTCATCGAGGCCGTCGGGGCCACGCCCAGGCCCAAGTTCGGCTGGACGGACGTCTCGCGCTTCAGCGCGCTCGGCGTGCCCGCCGTCAACTACGGCCCCGGTGACCCCATGGTCGCGCACAAGCGGGACGAGCGGGTGCGCGTCGCGCTGATCCCGGAGTGCGAGGAGCGGCTGCGCGCCTGGCTCACGTCCTGACGACGCCGTGACCTGCCGCGGGGCCCTACGCTGAACAGCAACGATCAGCGGAGGGAGAGCGGCATGGCACATCCCGAAGAGGCCCGCGTCCCGCGGGAGCAGCGCCGGGGGCCGGTCGTGCGCAGGCACGGCCAGATGCAGCAGGGAACCACCGACCAGCATCTGCTGGACACCAGAGGGACAGCGGACTGGGTGCACGAGGACCCCTTCCGGGTGATGCGCATCCAGTCCGAGTTCGTCGAGGGCTTCGGCGCCCTCGCCGAACTGCCACCGGCCATCAGTGTGTTCGGCTCCGCCCGCACGCCCGTGGGCTCGGCGGAGTACAGGGCCGGGGTGGCCATCGGACGCGGCCTCGTCGAGGCGGGCTTCGCGGTCATCACGGGCGGCGGGCCCGGCGCGATGGAGGCCGCCAACAAGGGCGCGACGGAGGCGGGCGGCGTCTCGGTCGGCCTCGGCATCGAGCTGCCCTTCGAACAGGGGCTCAACCCGTACGTCAACCTGGGCGTGGACTTCCGGTACTTCTTCGTGCGGAAGACCATGTTCGTGAAGTACGCGAGCGGTTTCGTGGTGCTGCCGGGCGGACTCGGCACGCTGGACGAGCTGTTCGAGGCCCTCACGCTGGTGCAGACCAAGAAGGTCACCCGCTTCCCGATCGTCCTCTTCGGCGTCGAGTACTGGCGCGGCCTGGTCGACTGGTTCCGCGACACGTTGGTGGCCCAGGGCAAGGCGGGGCCACACGACCTGCATTTGTTCCATGTGACGGACGACGTGGACGAAGCCATCGCTTTGGTGACCAAGGAGGCAGGGGCGTAGCCGGGGGCTCCGCCCCCAGACCCCCGAACCGCGCTTCGCGCGGTGTCCTCAAACGCCGGACGGGCTGATTTTCCGGACCGTGGGCTTCAGCCTGCGGGCCTCGGGCTGCGGACGACGGCCCGCACATCCAGCCCGTCCGGCGTTTGAGGACGCGGCCGCAGGCCGCTTCCGCCGCAGGCGGCGAACCGGCCCGCAGCCGAAGTCGGGGCTAAGCCAGACCGCGACGCGCCACCGCAGGCGCGCGATGGCCCGCGATGGACGCCACCATGTCGAGCACCTGCCGCGTCTCCGCGACCTCGTGCACGCGGTACACCTGCGCCCCCAGCCACGCCGACACGGCCGTCGTCGCCAGCGTGCCGAGCACCCGTTCCTTCACCGGCTTGTCGAGCGTCTCGCCGACGAAGTCCTTGTTGGACAGGGAGACGAGCACGGGCCAGCCCGTCTCCGTCATCTCGTCCAGCCGCCGGGTCGCCTCCAGCGAGTGCCGGGTGTTCTTCCCGAAGTCGTGCCCCGGGTCGATCATGATCCCGTCGCGCCGCACGCCGAGCGCGACGGCGCGTTCGGCCAGCCCGAGCGTCACCCGCAGGATGTCCGCCATCACGTCGTCGTACGCGATCCGGTGCGGCCGGGTGCGCGGTTCCACCCCGCCCGCGTGCGTGCACACCAGCCCCGCCCCGTAACGGGCCGCGATCTCGGCGAGCTTGGGGTCCACCCCGCCCCACGCGTCGTTGAGCACGTCCGCGCCCGCCTCGCAGACCGCCTCGCCGACGTCGTGCCGCCAGGTGTCCACGCTGATCACCACGTCCGGGTGACGCCGCCGGACCTCGGCGACGAAGCCGACCGTGCGCCGTGCCTCCTCCTCGGCGGTCACCTCCTCGCCGGGACCGGCCTTCACCCCGCCGATGTCGATGATGGCGGCGCCCTCCGCGACCGCCTGCTCCACCCGGGCCAGCGCGGCCTCGTCGTGGAACGTGGCCCCCTGGTCGTAGAAGGAGTCAGGGGTCCGGTTCACGATCGCCATGATCACCGGCTCGTGCGCATCGAACTCGCGTCGTCCCAGCCGCAGCATTTCCGTACTCCTCTTCGTGGTCCGCCAGCGACCTTAACTGTCAGTGGGGCATGGCACGATCGTGGAGGACGGATGGGAGATGGTCGTGTTCTGGTTCTTGCTCCTCGCGTTGGCCGTGGTGGTGGCCGCGGTCACGCTCTTCGTCGCGGGCGGCGGGAGCGGGGTCACGCTGCCCGAGGCCGAGCCGGACCGGATCGGCCGGCCGCTGCCCGTGGACCGGCCGGCGGGCCGCGCGGACGTCGACGCGCTGCGGCTGCCGGTCGCCCTGCGCGGCTATCGCATGGCGGAGACCGACGACGTCCTGGACCGGCTCGGTGCCGAACTGGCGGAGCGCGACGCGCGGATCGCCGAGCTGGAGTACGCGCTCGCGGGCGCGCGTGCGGCCGCGGAGCGCGGCCGGGGGAAGACGGAAGGCGGCGCCCCGGAGGGCGGCGCACAGGGCGGGACGGGCGGAGGCACACAGGTATGAGCACCGGAGTGGTCGTGGGCGCGGACGGGCTGGCGCGCTGCCCTTGGGGTCTGGAAGCGGAGTCCATGGCGGACTACCGCCGGTACCACGACACCGAGTGGGGTCACCCGGTGCACGGCGACGACGCCCTCTACGAGCGAATGTGTCTGGAAGCCTTCCAGTCCGGCCTGTCGTGGCTGACGATCCTGCGCCGCCGTGAGGGGTTCCGCGCGGCCTTCGCCGGTTTCTCCGTCGCCAAGGTGGCGGCCTTCACGGAGGAGGACGCCGAGCGGCTGCTGGCCGACCCGGGCATCATCCGCAACCGCGCGAAGATCGCGGCGACGATCGGCAACGCCCGGGTGGCGGCGGAGTGGGCGCCGGGCGAGCTGGACGCCCTCATCTGGTCGTACGCGCCCGGCACCGCGCGCCGGGCGCCCCGTACGGCCGCGGACGTGCCCGCGACGACGCCCGAGTCCACGGCCCTCGCGAAGGACCTCAAGAAGCGTGGCTTCCGCTTCATCGGCCCCACGACGGCGTACGCGCTGATGCAGGCCTGCGGCCTGGTGAACGACCACCTGGCGGGCTGCCACACGCGCGCGTGAAAGCGTGGGAACAAGGGGGCCTCAGCGGCCCACGTACGCCGGCTTCTCCTTCTTCAGGAAGGCGTCGACCGCGATGCGGTGGTCCTCCGACGCGCCCGCGCGCGCCTGGAGTTCGTCCTCCTTGGACAGCGACTGGGCCAGCGAGTGGTCCGCGCCGTAGGCCAGTGACTCCTTGAGCGCCGCGTACGCCCCGGTCGGGCCCTCCGCGAGGCGGCGGGCCACCGCTCGGGCCTCGGCGGCGAGGTCCGCCGCCGGTACGACCTTGTTCGCGATGCCCAGCTCGTACGCCTCCTGGGCGGACACGTTGCGCGGGAACAGCAGCAGGTCCGAGGCGCGGCCGTGACCGATGAGGCGGGGGAGGGTCCAGGAGACGCCCGAGTCCGCGGTGAGCGCGACCCCGGCGAAGGACGTGTTGAAGGCCGCGGTGTCCGCGACCACGCGGTAGTCCGCCGCGAACGCGAAGCCCGCGCCCGCGCCTGCCGCGACGCCGTTGACCCCCGCCACGACCGGCTTCCGCATCCCCGTGATCGCGGTCACGATGGGGTTGTAGTGCTCCTTGACCGTGCTCATCACCGACCCGGCCCCCGCCAGCAGCCGCACGTGCTCCTTGAGGTCCTGGCCCACGCAGAAGGCGCGCCCGGTGGCGGTCAGCAGGACGGCCCGCACGGCCGGGTCCGCGCCCGCCTCCTGCAGCACGTCGCGGAGGGCGGTCTTCGTCTCGATGTCGAGCGCGTTCATGGCGTCGGGCCGGTTGATCGTGACCGTCGCCAATCCGTCCGTCACGTCGTACAGCACGGTGTCGGCCATGGTGCCGTCCCCTCCCTCGTGGGCAGTCTTCAGGGCTCAGCATGCCGGAGATCACCGGCAGCCGATATGTGACCTGCGTCAAAGAAACCGGCCATCACGGTGGTGCGGTGGCGGCGCAGTATCGCAGTCCGATCGCCGAATTGGGTGGTTTTGCGAGAGCGCGTTGCCGACCGGATGCGGACCGATGTTGGTCATCGGGTCACACGATGCGGGATAATGGCCTGGAAGCAATGTGTTCGATGCCGGTGACACCTGGGTTGTCGGCTGCGGCGAGCTGGTTTCAGGAAGGGGAACGAGCATGGCGGCCATGAAGCCGCGGACGGGCGATGGCCCGCTCGAGGTGACCAAGGAGGGGCGGGGCATCGTCATGCGGGTTCCGCTCGAGGGCGGCGGTCGTCTCGTCGTCGAGCTGACCCCGGACGAGGCCAAGGCTCTCGGCGAGGCCCTGGAGAAGGTCACCGTCTGACGCACAGGTCTGCGAAACCTCACACTGCCCCGGCTGCCGTTCCCGGCTCCGGGGCAGTGGTGCGTCCGGGGCCGGACCGGCCGCCCGCCGCCTCGGTACCGACCCCCACCGCCGCGCGCATGGGCGCGGCAGCGACCTCCTGGGGCCGGGCCGCCGCCCTCTTGGGTCAGCCGCGCCGGGCCGCGCACAGCAGCCCGTCGCCGACCGGCAGCAGCGAGGGCAGCAGCACCGTGGACTCGCGCACGGCGCGCAGCAGCTCGCGCAGCCGCTGCACCTCGGCGAGCTGTGCGGCGGAGTCGACCGTGCGGCCCTCCGCGAAGACGCCTTCGAAGCAGACCAGTCCGCCCGGCCGCAACAGGCGCAACGATTCGGCGAGATAGTCGAGGCACTCCATCCGGTCGCCGTCGCAGAACACCAGGTCGTATCCGCCGTCGGCGAGGCGCGGCAGCACCTCCAGCGCACGGCCCGGGATGAAGCGCGCGCGGTTGCCCGCGAACCCCGCGGCACGGAACGCCTGCCGGGCGAACTGCTGGCACTCGGGGTCGCTGTCCACGGTCGTCAGCACGCCGTCGGGCCGCATGCCGTGCAGGAGGTGGATGCCGGAGACGCCGGTGCCGGTGCCGATCTCGGCGACCGCCTTGGCGTCCACCGCCGCGGCGAGCAGGCGCAGCGCGGCGCCGGTGCCGGACGACACCGAGCGGAGACCTGCCTCATGGGCCCGGTCCCGGGCCCAGCGCAGCGCCTCGCCCTCGGCGACGAACGCATCGGCGAACGCCCAGCTCGTCTGCTGGTTGCCGGTAATGGCCCTCTCCTGTCCCCGTAGTCGACGCAACCGTGACTGTATCCGCTGACCACGGGAACCCGCAGATGGGACCGCGCGTTGGGAAGAATCGGAGGCCCAGGGAGGGAGAAGCGGGGCGTAAACGGGAGGCGTCGGCGGAGGCGGGGGAGCAAGACCCAAATGAAGGTCAAAATTCCTTATCCGGAGCTAACGGGCGGGATGGATATGGTAGGGGCTCTACTGGACACCACCAGAGCCGACAGGGGAGGTGCGGCTGCGGCCGGAGACCGTCGGGGAGTGCTGAAGCGCTTTCGCAGGTCCGTCGGCGAGCCGAAATCCGTGACCAAGACCGCTGACCGTTCGCGCACCACCGACTCCGCACCCACCGCGACCTTCGCCACCGATGCGGATTCGCAGGCGTGGGCCCCTCCCACCTGGGAGGAGATCGTCAGCACGCACAGTGCCCGGGTCTACCGACTGGCCTACCGCCTCACCGGCAACCAGCACGACGCCGAGGACCTCACCCAGGAGGTGTTCGTGCGCGTCTTCCGCTCGCTGTCCACGTACACCCCGGGCACGTTCGAGGGGTGGCTGCACCGCATCACCACCAACCTCTTCCTCGACATGGTCCGCCGCCGCCAGCGCATCCGCTTCGACGCGCTCGGCGAGGACGCCGCGGAGCGGCTGCCCAGCCGGGAGCCCTCCCCCCAGCAGCACTTCAACGACACCCACTTCGACGCGGACGTCCAGCAGGCGCTGGACACCCTCGCCCCGGAGTTCCGCGCCGCCGTGGTCCTGTGCGACATCGAGGGCCTGTCCTACGAGGAGATCGCCGCGACGCTCGGCGTGAAGCTCGGCACCGTGCGCAGCCGTATCCACCGCGGCCGTTCCCACCTCCGCAAGGCCCTCCAGCACCGCTCGCCCGCCGCCCGGGCCGAGCGTGCCGTGGCCGTGGCGGGTTCGACCGCCGGATTTCCGCTCGGTGGGGAGGTAGGGATCGCGTGACCGGTTCAGGCGGTCAGTCCCCCGCCGAGCACCATCTCGGCGACCGCCTCGCGGCCCTGGTCGACGGGGAGTTGGGACACGATTCTCGGGAGCGGGTGCTCGCGCACCTGGCCACTTGTTGGAAGTGCAAAGCCGAAGCCGACGCCCAGCGTCGGCTCAAGAGCGTGTTCGCCGAAGCGGCCGCCCCTCCGCTCTCCAACGCGCTGCTCGCCCGACTGCAGAACCTGCCCGTCACCGGCCCGGGTGGCGACGGCGCCTTCGGCCACGACGGCGCCGAGAGCGTCCAGGACGGCCGCCAGGGGCCAGGAGGTCCGGGAAAAGACGGCTCCGGCGCGCGGGCTGAGGCCTTCGCGCTGTTCCCCGCCGTCACCCCGTGGCAGCGCGACCGCGGCTTCCGCGTCCATGACTTCCCCGATCCCTCGCGCGGTGCGTCGCGCGGACGGCGCTTCGCCTTCGCGGCGGCCGGCGCGGTGTCGCTCGCCGCGTTCGCGCTCACCGGTGCCCAGCCGCTCGCCTCGGTCGGCGAGACGTCCGCCGGCGCGCGCTCCGAGGACTCCCTGGTGAGCGGCACGACGCTCGCCGTCCGGCAGGGCCCGGTCGCACCCGCGGCACCCGCCGCCGAGGTCTCCTTGCTCCGCCCGTCGAGCGCGGCACTCCTGCCCCCACTGGCCCGAGCCGGCCTCCCTGCGGGAGGCACACCGGTCCCTCGGTGACCGTGATTTTTCCTCCGGGGGCTCGTCCCCCGGACCCTGCACAGGGGCTGCGCCCCGGACCCCATCCGGGGCTGCGCCCGGAACTCCCCGCCGGGGCTGCGCCCCGGAGCCCCGTGCGGATGCCGGACCCCTGGGATCTCCCCCCGGGGGGCTGCGGCCCCCGGACCCCGCTCGGCTGGGGCCGTACGTCGGCCTCCACCCGGGCTGTGCCCCAGGCCCCGCTCGGCTCGGACCGGGCGTAGGCCCTCCATACGGGGAGGCCCCCCAGGCCCGCCGGGGCTGCGCCCCCGGACCCCGCCCGGACGGGGCCACGCGCCCCGGGCCCCACTGGGGCTGCGCCTCCCGAGCCCCGCGCCTGGCCGCGGCCCTGGGCTGCCGCCGGAGCCGCTCCTCAGGGCCCCACTCGGATGCCGCGCCTCTGGGCTCCTACCGGGGCTGTGCCCCCTGAAACCCGCACAGGGGCTGCGCTCCCGGACCCCATCCGGGGCTGCGCCCGGAGCTCCCGGCCAGGGCCGCGCCCCCGGATCTCGCCCTCACGAGACCGCGCGTTGGCCTCCGGGCCCGGCCTCGCCCCTGGGGCGTCGCCGGGGCCGCGCCCCCACGCCCTGCCAGGTCGGGCCGCGCCACCCGGGAGGAGGTCGGGGGCGCAGCCTCCGGAAGGCTGCCCGCTCAGGGGGCGAACCCTGGGCCGGCCGCTGGGCACACCCCGCTCGACCTGGTTGAATTCATGGGTGGGGCCGCGCATCCCCGAGTGATCGCGTGGGCCCCCGGCGAACGGTGGGGAGAGCATGGACGAGGGGAAGGGGGGTCCCTTGGATCCCAAGCCGCATTGGTGGAGCCGGCCCCGACAGTCGCCCGAGCCGACGCCGCACGCCCCCGACCCGTACAGCACCCCGCCGTACGGTCACCCCGGCCCGTGGGCACCCGCCCCGCCCGTCCAGCGCCCGGTGACCCCGGCGCACGGCACCTATGTCCCGCCGGCCCCCGCTTACGCGCCCGGTCCTTGGCAGTACGACCCCTGGGCGGTCTCTCCCGTGTCCCGGATCCCCGACGCGCCCCCGCGCCGGCGGGGACGGCTCGTCGTCGGCGCCCTGGCGGTGGCGCTCGTCGCCGGCGGCATCGGGGGCGTCGTCGGGGCGCACCTGGAGCGGAACGGCACGGTGGGGCACCACGTACGGCTGGCGCAGGCGCCCGTGGACCACTCGACGCGCGCCCCGGGCAGCGTCGCCGCGATCGCCGCGCGCACCCTGCCCGGCGTGGTGACGATCCATGTCCGCGGCGGCAGCGACCAGGGCACCGGCACCGGCTTCGTGCTGGACAGGGAAGGCCGCATCCTCACCAACAACCACGTCGTGGAGCCCGCGGGTACGCACGGCGACATATCCGTGACCTTCAGCGGCGGCCAGACCGCCAAGGCCACCGTGGTCGGCCGGGACAGCGGCTACGACCTCGCCGTGATCAAGGTCTCCGGGGTGTCCGGGCTGACCCCGCTCGCCCTCGGCAACTCCGACTCCGTGCGCGTCGGCGACTCCGTGATCGCCATCGGCGCGCCCTTCGACCTCGCGGGCACCGTCACCACGGGGATCATCAGCGCCAAGGAGCGTCCGATCACCGCGGGCGGCCAGAAGCAGGACGGCAGCGACGTCAGCTACGTCGACGCGCTCCAGACCGACGCCCCGATCAACCCGGGCAACTCGGGCGGCCCGCTGATGGACTCCGAGGCCCGCGTCATCGGCATCAACAGCGCCATCCGTTCCGCGGGCGACAGCACCGAGCTCGGCGGCGGCCAGGGCGGCAGCATCGGCCTCGGCTTCGCCATACCGATCAACCAGGCCAAGCGCGTCGCCGAAGAGCTGATCAACACCGGCAGGGCCACCCACCCCGTGATCGGGGTGAACCTCGACATGACGTACTCGGGCGACGGCGCGCGGGTGAACTCCAAGAGCGCCGACGGCCCGGCCGTCACCCCGGGCGGACCCGGCGACAAGGCGGGCATCCGGGACCGGGATGTGATCAAGAAGGTCGACGGCACCCCCGTGCACAGCGGCCAGGAGCTGATCGTCAAGGTCCGCAGCCACCGTCCGGGTGACCGGCTCGGGCTCACGGTGGAGCGCGACGGCCAGGAGCGGACGGTCGAGCTGACCCTGGGATCGGCGGGAGCGCGATGACCTTTGTCCTGTTGTTGTCCCGGGTGACGCCTGTGGTGGCCTCCGGGCCAGGTACCGTGATGGATGGCCGCGACCCCCGGCCACTGACGCCTCAAGGAGCTGCAACGTGCTCGACATAGGACCCCTCGAGCTGGTCGCGCTCGTGGTGATCGCGGTGCTCATCTTCGGCCCCGACAAGCTGCCGAAGATGATCCAGGACGTGTCGCGTACGCTGCGCAAGATCCGTCAGTTCTCCGAGAACGCCAAGCAGGACATCCGCTCCGAGCTGGGCCCGGAGTTCAAGGACTTCGAGTTCGAGGACCTCAACCCCAAGACCTTTGTGCGCAAGCACGTGCTCGACAAGGACGAGCTGGGTCTGAAGGAGATCCGCAACGGATTCGACTTCAAGTCGGAGATGGGCGACCTGACCGACGCCGTCCACGGGCGCAGCAGTGCGGAGCCGTCGTCGTCCGCCCCGCGCACGCCCGGCTCCTCCGCCCCGTCCGGCGGCCCTGACCTGGTCAAAAAGAGCGAGCGGCTGAGCCCCGGCGAGCGCCCGCCCTTCGATTCCGACGCCACCTGAGCCCGCGCATCCCGTGCCCCATTGACGGGGGTGGCTATCCTCCCTGTGTTTGGGGTGAAGCCCTCCGAGGGGGGCGGGCTCGCCCCAGGACATCGGGCAACGAGGAGGCGCCGCGCAGATGGAGACGACGAGTCGGGTAGGGGCGCACGGTCCGGCCGGTGAGGCGCGCGCGTCCGCCGCGCAGGGCGCGGAGCGGAGCGGCCCGGGTACCCGGCGGTCCGCCGACGGTTTCCTGCTGGCTTCGTTCCCGTGGTACGGCCTGGACGAGGCGTACAGCGGGCCGCGCTGGCTGATGCAGGTCGGTGCCGCCGCCGACGGGACGGTGGAGCACGGTTCCACCGGCCACGGCGAGGAGCCCTCGCCGCGCGGCGAGCGGGTCGACCCGGCCGCCGACAAACAGCGCTTCGCGGTCGTGGTGACCGTCGCGAGCCGGCCCGTCCGGCGCAGCGCCGACGGCACGGGCGTGCTGGAGGCCACCTCGGTCTCCTCCGCCGCCTGGCTGGCCGGTTCCGGGCTGCTGTCCTGCACCTGGCCCGCGCAGATGGAGCGGGCCCTGCGGCAGGACTGGCTGGACCAGCAGACGGCCCTCGCCTGGGAGCTCGCGGACCACCTGGACGAGCCGGCCTGGTCCACGCTCTCGCTTCCCGTGGACGGCGTCCCCACCGACTTCCGCTACCGCGAGTCCGAGTACGGCTGGGTCCTCGCGGGCTCCGCCGAAGGGGTCCACCTGGGCGCGTACGGGCGCGGCATGAGCGCGTACGGCATGGGCTTCTCGGCGATCAAGGACATCACCGCCTACGGGGGCTGAGGACGCCACCCATCGGGCCCACCCGAGCTGCGCGCGCCTCCTCCCGGGGCTTGAATCTCGGCAGGGGGCGTACCCGGAGAGGTGAGGTCCATGAGCGGCAAGTTCGAGATGTACACGGACAAGGCGGGCAAGTACCGCTACCGGCTCAAGGCGGGGAACGGCGAGATCATCGCCGTCGGTGAGGCGTACAACAGCAAGGCGGCGTGCGAGAACGGCATCGACTCCGTCAAGCGCAACGCCGCCGACGCGCCCGTGCGGATGGTCGAGGGCAAAGAGCAGAAGTAACCGGAAGTGACGCGGTAAGGGGCGCTCTCCGTGGAGAGCGCCCCTTACCCGTGCCCGGCGTGCCGCCGTCAGAACTTGTTGCGCGGCGTGATGCCCAGCGACATGCCCGACAGGCCGCGCTGGCGGCCGCCCAGCTTGCCCGCGATCGCGCGCAGCGCGGCGCCGGCCGGGGACTCCGGGTCCGTCAGGACGACCGGCTTGCCCTCGTCGCCGCCCTCGCGCAGCCGTACGTCGATCGGGATCGAGCCCAGCACCGGCACATTGGCGCCCGTCGTCTTCGTCAGCCCGTCGGCGACCAGCTGCCCGCCGCCCGTGCCGAACACGTCGACCATCTCGTCGCAGTGCGGGCACGGCAGCCCGGACATGTTCTCCACGACGCCGACGATCTTCTGGTGCGTCTGCACGGCGATCGAGCCGGCGCGCTCGGCAACCTCGGCGGCGGCCTGCTGAGGCGTCGTCACCACCAGGATCTCGGCGTTCGGGACGAGCTGCGCGACGGAGATCGCGATATCGCCGGTGCCCGGCGGCAGGTCGAGCAGGAGGACGTCGAGGTCGCCCCAGTAGACGTCCGCCAGGAACTGCTGGAGCGCCCGGTGCAGCATCGGGCCGCGCCACACCACCGGGGCGTTGCCCGGGGTGAACATCCCGATCGAGATGACCTTCACGCCGTTCGCCGACGGCGGCATGATCATGTTCTCGACCTGGGTGGGGCGGCTGTCGCCCACGCCGATCATGCGGGGCACCGAGTGGCCGTAGATGTCCGCGTCCACGACGCCGACCTTCAGCCCGTCGGCGGCCAGCGCCGCCGCCAGGTTGACCGTCACCGAGGACTTGCCGACGCCGCCCTTGCCGGACGCCACCGCGTAGACCCGGGTCAGCGAGCCCGGCTTGGCGAACGGCACCTCGCGCTCCGCAGTGCCCCCGCGGAGCGCGGCCGCCAGCTCCTTGCGCTGCTCGTCGTTCATCACGTCGAGCTCGACGGTGACGCCCGTGACGCCCTCGACGGCGGCCACCGCGTTCCGCACGTTGGTGGTGATCGTCTCGCGCATCGGGCAGCCCTGGACCGTCAGGTAGACCGCCACCGAGACCGTGCCGTCCGCCCCGATCCCCACGGACTTGACCATGCCCAGATCGGTGATCGGACGGTGGATCTCGGGGTCGTTCACCGTCGCCAGCGCGGCGCGGATCGCGTCCTCGCCCGGCACGGGTCCTGCGGGAGTTTCGGTAGCCATGACGTCGATGTTACGGCGCCGCACCGGGGGCCGGGAAAGGGCTTTCAGCGGTCGCGTTCCTCACTCTCCTGCGGGAATATCCTGCGCTGTTCCAGCTCCTTGACGAGGTCCTGGAACTCCGAGCGGATCCAGTCCCGGGTCGCGACCTCGCCCAGGCCCAGCCGCAGCGTCGCGATCTCCCGCGTCAGGTACTCGGTGTCCGCGATGGACCGCTCGTTCTGCTTGCGGTCCTGCTCCAGGTTGACCCGGTCGCGGTCGTCCTGCCGGTTCTGTGCGAGGAGGATCAGCGGTGCCGCGTACGAGGCCTGCAGCGACAGCACCAGCGTCAGGAAGATGAACGGATAGCTGTCGAACCGCAGGTGCCCCGGCACCGTGGTGTTCCACAGCACCCACAGCACGATGACGACCGTCATCCAGACGATGAACCGGCCTGTCCCCAGGAACCGGGCGATCTCCTCCGAGGTGCGCCCGAACGCCTCCGGGTCGTACGCGGGCAGCCAGCGGCGCCGCTTCACCCTCGGCAGGTCCAGCCGCACCCGCCGCTCCTTGACCCGTTCCTCACGGCCGCGTTCAGCGCCCATCGGCGACCTCCGGCAGATCGCTCATGCCCAGTGCTCCGAAGTGCAGCTCGGTCTCTCGCCAGTCCTCCGGCAGCAGGTGGTCCAGGACGTCGTCGACGGTCACCGCGCCCAGCAGGGAGCCGCTCTCGTCGACCACGGGGGCGGCGACCATGTTGTAGGTCGCCAGATAGCTGGTGACGGCCGGCAGCGGGGTGTCCGGCGGCAGCGGCCGCAGATCGGTGTCGACGATCGAGCCGACGAGCGTGAACGGCGGGTCGCGCA
Organism: Streptomyces sp. NPDC002537; assembly: GCF_053594975.1. Taxonomy (NCBI): domain Bacteria; kingdom Bacillati; phylum Actinomycetota; class Actinomycetes; order Kitasatosporales; family Streptomycetaceae; genus Streptomyces; species Streptomyces sp. NPDC002537. The sequence goes on along the minus strand of NZ_JBSFWT010000002.1, from coordinate 9,866 downwards.
GCAGCCGCTGGAAGTGCACCGTGCCCAGGTACTTGCCCGTCGGGGTCTCGTCCGGCGGGCGGCAGACGTAGACCTGCGCGGCCAGCGCGGGGGAGAGGTCGGGGTTGCGCACCCGCGCGAGGGCGTCGGCGACCGTGGCGTCCGGACGGAGCACGATCGGCTCCGTGGTCATCAGACCGCCCGCCGTCCGGTCCTCGTACGCGAGCAGCCGCCGCACGTCGGCCGCGTCGTCCGGCTGCATCAGCGTCAGCAGCCGCTCCTTGTCGTCCTCGGGCAGCTCCGACAGCAGGTCGGCGGCGTCGTCCGGGTCCATGGCCTCCAGGACGTCCGCGGCCCGCTCCTCCTGGAGCTTGCCGAGGATCTCGATCTGGTCGTCCTCCGGCAGCTCCTCCAGGACGTCCGCGAGCCGGTCGTCGTCCAGGGCGGCGGCCACCTCCGAGCGCCGCTTGGGCGACAGGTGGTGCAGCACGTTGGCGAGGTCGGCCGGGCGCAGCCGTTCGAACGTGGCCAGCAGGTTCTCCGCGCCCTGCCCGTGCTCCTCCAGCGAGAAGCCGGTGACCGCCGACCACTCGACCGTCAGCGTCTCGCCCTTGCGGCGCAGCGCCCCGCCCTTGCCCCGCCGCACGAAGACCTTGTCGATCTCCCAGTCGCGGCGGCCGGCCAGCTGGGTGATCGCCACGTCGAGGACGGTGACCTCCTCGCCCCCGTCGACCAGCCGCACCCGGCGGTCCAGCAGCTCGCCGATGACCAGCGTCTCCGTGGCCCGCTGCTCGAAGCGCCGCATGTTGACCACCCCGGTGGTGATGACCTGGCCGGACTCCACACCCGTCACCCGGGTCATGGGCAGGAAGATCCGGCGGCGGCTGACGACCTCGACGACCAGCCCCAGCACGCGGGGCGGCCGTCCGCCGACGCGCAGCATCGCCACGACGTCCTGCATCCGGCCCACCTGGTCACCGTTCGGGTCGAAGACGGCCACACCGGAGAGGTGCGACACGAACACCCGGTGGACGCCCGCTGCCATGGCCGCGTCCTCCTTCTGCCGGGCTCCCGAAGGGGCGATGTCCGGTTCAGGCTAACGTGCCCCGCTTCTCCCCGGCGCGGGAGAGACGGCCGTACGGACTGCCCGCTTCCGCCTCCGGAGCGCCCGGGTACGCTGCGGTTCTCCACTGGTGACAGGAGGCATGAGGAGACGTGCGAACCCGGAAGGCGGCTCTCGTCGGGACGCTCTGCGTCGGCCTGTCCGCCGCGCTGACGGCCTGCGGCGGCGGGGGGTCGGACCCCGACGCGGGCACCAACGGCGTCGGCAAGCTCGACGCCGCGAAGATCCAGGACAAGGCGCGTACGGCCGCCCGGGGCGCGAACGCGGTCCACCTGTCCGGCAGCGTCGTCAGCCAGGGCCGTACGTACAAGATCGACATGCGGCTGAAGAAGGACGGCGGGACCGGACGGGTCTCCTCCGACGCGGCCGCCTTCGAGCTGCTGCGGGTCGGGGACGAGCTCTACCTCAAGGCACCGGCGGCGTTCTGGTCACGCGGGGACGGCGGTGCCGCCAAGGGCGGAACGGGTGCCGCGGGCAAGCTGGAGAAGAAGTACGTGAAGGTCCCCTCGGCCGACCCGGCCTACCAGCAGTTCAAGGGCTTCACCGACAAGGACGTACTACTGGACGGCCTCCTGGGTCTGCACGGCAAGCTGGCGCGCGGCGACCACGCGACGGTCGGCGGCGTCCGCACCATCCGCGTCACCGGCAGCGGCGGCAGCGGCGGCACGCTCGACGTCTCCCTGACGGGTACGCCGTATCCCGTACGGGTGCAGCGGGCGGGCGGTGCGGGCCAGGTGGAACTGGGCGACTGGGGCCAGGACTTCGGCCTGAACCCACCGGCGAAGGGAGACGTCGTGGACTATGGCAAACAGATCCCCACGGGGAGCGCGATCCCGAACAACGGGGGCTGATTCCCTCCAACTGGGGGCTTCGCCCCCAGGCTCCCAAGCACGGGGGCTTTGCTCTCAGGCTCCCGAGCACGCAACTCAGCCCGTCCTGGGGGCACCTCCCAGCGGTAGCTGGGGGAGTTTGAGGACGCGGCCGCAGGCCGCTCCCGCCGCAGGCGGCAACGGCGCGTCAGCCTCGACGCCGCCTGCCCCGAAGCAACCGCGGCAAAGCCGCCGGCATAGGCACCCGCGTGGTCGCCGCCGTAGGCAACGGCACCGCCGCCAGCGAGTCGTCGGGCAGCGACACGGTCGCCCCCGTCGGCTCCAGGCGGAGCACGACGCACTCGCGGGCCCACCGCTCCTCGATCGCGTCGGCGTCGGGCGCGTTGAGCCGCTTGCCCTTGAGTTCGGCGACGGCCGCTGTCCACTCCTCGCCGCGCGCCGCGAGCTCGCGCACCCGGGCGGGCCAGGTCACCAGGCGGCCGCCCTTGTCCTTACTGCGCACCGTCACGGTCGCGTGTCCGCCGTCCAGGAGCCCGAGGGCGTCCAACGGCTGCTCGCCGGGCCCGCCGACGAGGTGGGCGGCACCCTCGTGCCACACGTGCCACAGCGCCCGGCTGGGGCCCTCCGGGCCCTGCACCCAGATGAGGCCGGACTTCTTGGTGGCCTCTTCGATCAGCGCCAGCGTCTGCGTCATACGGCTTACCTTATGCGGCCCTACGCTGGACGGGTGACGACTGCCCGGACCGCCCGTACGCGCCCCGCCGCCCCGCCGACGACACCCGGCCCGGGTGCGGGCCCCGCGGTCCGTACGGACATCGCCCTGCTCGCCGTGGCCATCGCGGGGATCTCCCTCTCCGCCCCGCTCACCGCGACCATCGCCGCGCCCGCCCTCGCCATCGCCTTCTGGCGCAACGCCATGGCGGTCGGGGTGCTCACCCCGGTCGCGCTGCTGCGGCACCGCGGCGAGCTGCGCGGCATCGGGCGCCGGGCCGCGCTGCTGTCCGTGGCCGCCGGGGTGCTGCTCGCCGTGCACTTCGCGGTCTGGATGCCGAGCCTGCGGATGACCTCGGTCGCCTCCTCGACCGCGCTGGTCACCACGACCCCGATCTGGACGACGCTGCTGCTGCGGCTGCGCGGCCACCGCCAGGCACCGCTCGTCTGGGCGGGCACCGGGCTCGCCTTCCTCGGCGTGGTGATCCTGACCGGCGTCGACTTCGCGGTCTCCCCGCGCGCGCTCGCCGGGGACGCGCTCGCGCTCGCGGGCGGCATCGCGGCCGCCGGGTACGTCCTGCTGGGCGCGGAGGTCCGGCGGACGGTGTCCACCGTCGCGTACACCTACGTCCTCTATGTGACGACGGCGGTGCTGCTGCTCGCCGTCTGCCTGTTCTCCGGCTCCTCGCTCGGCGGCTACGACGGCGGTACGTGGCTGAAGCTCGCCCTGCTGACGGTCACCGCGCAACTGCTCGGGCACTCGCTCATCAACCGAGTGGTGAAGAGCCTCGGGCCGTCGGTGACATCGACGGCGATCCTGCTGGAGACGCCGGGCGCGGCGCTGATCGCCGCGCTGTGGCTCGGGCAACTGCCGCCCGTCGCCGCGTACCCGGCGCTGGCGGTGATCCTGGCCGGGCTCGCCCTGGTCATCCGGGCGGACCGCCGCTAGTGCGCCGACGGGCTAGAGCCAGCCGTTCCGCTTGAAGCCGCGGTGGATGGCCACACAGATCACGACCGTCACGACCATGACCGTCGGGTAGCCGTACTTCCACTTCAGTTCCGGCATGTACGTGAAGTTCATGCCGTAGATCCCGGCGATCATCGTCGGCACGGCGAAGATCGCCGCCCAGGAGGTGATCTTCCGCATGTCCTCGTTCTGGGCGACCGAGGCCTGCGCGAGGTTGGCCTGGAGGATGGAGTTGAGGAGGTCGTCGAAGGAGACGACCTGCTCGTGGACGCGCGCGAGGTGGTCGGCGACGTCGCGGAAGTACTTCTGGATGTCCGGGTCGACGAGCCGCATCGGCCGCTCGCTGAGCTGCTGCATCGGCCGCATCAGCGGGGTGACCGCGCGCTTGAACTCCAGCACCTCGCGCTTGAGCTGGTAGATCCGGCCCGCGTCACCACCGCGCGAGGAGCCCTTGCTGGGCGCCGAGAAGACATCGATCTCGACCTCGTCGATGTCGTCCTGCACCGCGTCGGCGACCGCGATGTAGCCGTCGACGACCTGGTCGGCGATGGCGTGCAGGACCGCGGAGGGACCCTTGGCCAGCAGCTCCGGGTCGTCCTGGAGCCGGTGCCGCAGCGCGCGCAGCGAGCCCTGGCCGCCGTGCCGGACGGTGATGATGAAGTCCGGGCCGGTGAAGCACATCACCTCGCCGGTCTCCACGACCTCGCTGGTCGCCGTCAGCTCGACGTGCTCGACGTAGTGAATGGTCTTGAAGACGGTGAACAGGGTGTCGTCGTAGCGCTCCAGCTTGGGCCGCTGGTGGGCGTGGACCGCGTCCTCCACGGCGAGCGGGTGCAGCCCGAACTCCTGGGCGATACCGGAGAACTCACGCTCCGTCGGCTCGTGCAGCCCGATCCACGCGAAGCCGCCGTCGGCCCGTACGCGCCGCATGGCCTCCGCCGGACTCACCTGGTCGCTGCACCGCTTGCCGTCGCTGTAGATGGCGCAGTCCACCACGGCGCTGCTGGTCGAGGGGTCGCGGGTGGCGTCGTACTCGTAAGGCGTGGCCCCCCGCCGCAGGGCGGGGCGGACCGCGGCACGCAGATCGCGGATCATCGACAAGGCAGGCTCCTTCACGGGCCGGCCGGCAGTCCCGGGATGCGGGCGCAACGCTGTCCGGAACACGGACGTGGCCCTGGGGCGGGGGACACGTCCGCACATCGGACGGCGCTTCGCGCAATGCGTGGGGACTGGCGGCAGTGCGCAAGAACTTCGCAGTGAACACGGAAACAAAGCGAGACGAAGGCGCTCTTCCGTCAAGTGCTGCGGGCGCGAAAGGACTTCCGGATCAGAACCGGCGAAAGGGCCGGTGCGGGAAGGCTTTAGTTCACAAGGGGTGCGTCCGCGGCGGAGGGACGGGAGAACTGCCGGTACTGCACGGTCGACTAGGATCCACCGCAGCCCCACCTCCTCCGGCCGGTCCCCGCTGGGGGACGAACGCAACTCCCTGACCAGAGGCCAAGGCTAGCAGCCACTGGGCCCGCCAATACCCGCCTTTGCCCGTTCGATACGCGTTCTATGCTCACTGCATGTCAGACGTTCTCGCACTGGTCGAGGCCCGGCTGCGGACGGCCCTGGGTGAACCGGACGCCCGCGCCGCGGTGACCTTCCTCGGTACGGACCGGATCGAGGTGCTCCGCTTCTCTGTCGGAGACGTCGTCCGCTACGCCACCCTCGGCATGTCCGCCCAGCCCATGGCCGATCCCACCGCCGTGGTCGCGGACCCCCTGCGCGGCCCCCGCGCCGAACTCGTCCTCTCCGTGCGCGCCGGCCGCGCCGACACCGACAAGGTGCTCCGCCCGCTGGCCGTGCTCGCCGCGTCGCCACAGGTGGAGGGGGTCGTCGTGGCGCCCGGCGGGTCCCTCGACACGGGGGAGCCGCTCTGGCCGGGAGCGACCTTCACCTCCGTCCTGGTCGCGGAGTCCGGCGGCCTGGTCGAGGACCTCGAACTGGACGCCCCGATGGACCCCGTCCGCTTCCTCCCGCTGCTGCCGATGACGCCGAACGAGGCGGCCTGGAAGCGCGTCCACGGCGCCGCCGCACTGGAGGAACGATGGCTGGCCAAAGGCACCGATCTGCGTGATCCCCTGAGGTCAGGGGTGCCCTTGGGGTGACACTTCGGGGTGTCGGCGTCCGGACGGGTGATCGTCCTTGACGCGACGGCGGCCTCGGAGGACCGTTGGGCCTTATGAGGGGCGAACCCAGTTGCCCGAAGTGTGGAGGCCGGGTCCGCGCGCCCGGTCTCTTCGCCGACTCCTGGCAGTGCTCCGTGCACGGCTCGGTGCACCCCTTGCAGCCGGTCGTCCCGCCCAGCGTCGAGGCGCTGGCCGTCGTCGTCAGCCGCGCCCGCGTGCCGGTGTGGATGCCCTGGCCGCTGCCCGTCGGCTGGCTCTTCACGGGCGTGGTGTGCGCGGGGGACGACCGCAGCGGCGGCCGTGCCACCGCCGTCGCCTGCTCGGGTCCCAGTCCGCTCGGCGGCCCCGGCGAGCTGCTCCTCGTCGCCGAGGAGCTCGGCGTCGGCCTCGGTGCGCGCTATGCGGGCATCGACGGACCCGACCCCGGCCCCTATATCTCCGTCGACCGCTCGCCCCACGCCAAGGTCCACGCCGCGGGCCGCCCCACCCCCCTGTGGCACGTCGACGGCGCGCCCGACGACCGGGCGGTCTTCGCGGGCGAGGCCCGCGGATTGTGGCTGTGGGCCGTCGTCTGGCCGGAGCGCTCGGGCCTGTTGATGTACGACGAGCTGGTGCTCACGGACCTGCGGGACGCGGGCGCGGAGGCGGAACTGCTGCCCTGCGGCGCACTGTCCCCCCGGCTGCTGTCGCCGGGCCCGCGGTGACGGCCCGCTGAGAGGCCGCCCGCCGGGGCGTCGACGTGCGGGGTGCCGACGTGCGGTGCGCGTGTGATCCCCTGTGCCCCGAAGGGCTCCCGCGCCCCGAAGAACCGGAGAAAAGGGCGCGGCGGTTATCCTGAACCGGTCCCTGTCCGTCCCGCCAACCTGGAGCCGTGTCGTGCGCATCGATCTGCACACCCACTCCACGGCCTCGGACGGTACGGACACCCCCGCCGAGCTGGTCCGCAACGCGGCAGCCGCCGGGCTGGACGTCGTCGCGCTGACCGACCACGACGGGGTCGGCGGCCACGCCGAGGCCATCGCCGCGCTCCCCGCCGGGCTCACCCTGGTCACGGGCGCCGAACTCTCCTGCCGGTTCGCCGGACCGGACGGCTTCAGCGTCCACATGCTGGCCTACCTCTTCGACCCGGAGGAGCCCGAGCTCGCCCGCGAGCGGGAGCTCGTCCGCGACGACCGGGTGCCCCGCGCCCGCGCCATGGTCACCAAGCTCAACGAGCTGGGCGTGCCCGTCGCCTGGGAGCGCGTGGCCGAGCTCGCCGCGGGCGGCGCCGTCGGGCGGCCGCACGTGGCCAGCGCCATGGTCGAACTCGGCGTGATCGACACCGTCTCCGACGCCTTCACCCCCGACTGGCTGGCCGGTGCCGGCCGCGCCTTCGTCGAGAAGCACGAGCTCGACCCCTTCGACGCGATTCGCCTGGTCAAGGCGGCGGGCGGGGTCACCGTCCTCGCGCACCCGCTCGCGCTCAAGCGCGGCAACTGCGTCTCCGAGGGGCAGATAGCCGAGCTGGCGTCGGCCGGACTGGACGGTGTCGAGGTGGACCACATGGACCACGACGCGGCCACCCGCGCCCGGCTGCGCGGCCTGGCCTCCGACCTCTCCCTGCTGACCACCGGTTCCAGCGACTACCACGGCAGCCGCAAGACCTGCCGGCTCGGCGAGTTCACGACCGACCCGGAGATCTACGGCGAGATCACCCGCCGGGCCACGGGGGCCTTCCCCGTCCCGGGCGCGGGCGGCTGACCCTCCCCTCTTCCCGGTTCCTCCGGGCCGCGCACGTGCCCTCCGCACGCGCGTGACCGTACTTCCGTACGCCCCCGAGTGCACGATCGCGCGCTCGACGCATACCACGTACGTCTCTTCGTCTGTCTCCTCGTAGCTTCCTTCCCCCCTCCCGCCAGGTGCTTCCCCCAGCTCCTGCTCGCACCACTCTCGCAAGGCTCACTGTGTTCGACTTCGCTGTCTTCGGATCCCTCTTCCTCACCCTGTTCGTGATCATGGACCCGCCGGGGATCACGCCGATCTTCCTCGCGCTCACCTCCGGCCGCCCGGCCAAGGTCCAGCGCCGCATGGCCTGGCAGGCGGCGGCGGTCGCCTTCGGCGTCATCACCGTCTTCGGCATCTGCGGCCAGCAGATCCTGGACTACCTGCACATCACCACCCCGGCGCTGATGATCGCGGGCGGTCTGCTCCTGCTGCTCATCGCGCTGGACCTGCTGACGGGGAAGTCCGAGGAGCCCACCCAGACCAAGGACGTCAATGTCGCGCTCGTGCCGCTGGGCATGCCGCTGCTGGCGGGCCCCGGCGCGATCGTCTCGGTGATCCTCGCCGTGCAGCACGCGGACTCGGTCGCCGCCCAGGTCTCCGTGTGGGTCGCGATCGCCGCGATGCACGTCGTGCTGTGGCTGGTGATGCGCTATTCGCTGCTGATCATCCGGGTGATCAAGGACGGCGGAGTGGTGCTGGTGACGCGGCTCGCGGGCATGATGCTCTCCGCGCTGGCCGTCCAGCAGATCATCAACGGCATCACGCAGGTCATCGCCAAGCACTGAACCGCCGGTTCCGGCGCGGCGCGCCCACGAACGCACGACACCCCCGTACGGTCCCGTACGGGGGTGTCGGCACGTGGGAACGATTGCCCGTTACCGGACCGCGGTGTCGGCCGGGCGGATATAGATGCGCTGGCCGATCGAAGCGGCCTGCTGCACGATCCTGTTGACGGAGGCGGCGTCCACGACGGTGCTGTCGACAGCGCTGCCGTCGACGTCGTCCAGGCGCATGATTTCGAAGCGCAAGGCTTCTCCCTTCGTCTGATCCTCCTGAGGAGAACTCCATGAGTAGGTGAGCGGAGTCGCGACGGTGCGACCTGCTCACATACGTGTCCAACGAGGTGATCACTTCAAACATTCCCTACGCTAAGGAAATTTTTAACGTGGCTAATTACTGAGAGTTCGCACATGACCGACCACCTCGCCGCACACCCTCCGCAGGCCCCGGACCTGACCGCCATCGCCACGGGCATCGAGCGCACCAACGAGCTGCTGAACCGTGTCCTGGCGGAGGTCGCCACCACCCCCTCCACCCACGCGATCTTCGTGGACGCCGGGTACGTCTACGCCGCGGCGGGCCGCCTCGTCGCCGGCATCGAGGACCGGCGGGCCTTCGACCTCGACGCCGAAGGGCTGATCGAGGCGTTCATCGACAAGGCCCGCATGATCTTCCCGGACAGCAGGCTGCTGCGCGTCTACTGGTACGACGGCGCCCGCCGCCGCATCCACACCGCCGAGCAGCAGGGCATCGCCGAGCTCCCCGACGTCAAGGTCCGCCTGGGCAACCTCAACGCCAACAACCAGCAGAAGGGCGTCGACTCCCTCATCCGTACCGACCTGGAGTCCCTCGCCCGGCACCGCGCCATCAGCGACGCCGCGCTCATCGGCGGCGACGAGGACCTCGTCTCGGCGGTCGAGGCCGCCCAGGGCTACGGCGCCCGCGTCCACCTCTGGGGCATCGAGGCCGTCGGCGGCCGCAACCAGGCCGAGGCCCTGCTCTGGGAGGTCGACAGCCAGCGCACCTTCGACCTCGACTTCTGCAAGCCGTACGTCACCCGGCGCACCGTCCACGAACCGTACGGCGACGCCGCCGCGCAGGTGCCCGCCCCCAGCCGCGACGACGTGCGGTTCGTCGGCGCGCAGGTCGCCGCCCAGTGGCTCGGCTCGCGCGGCCGCGACACGCTCGCCGAGCTGCTGCCCGGCCACCCCTACCTCCCCGGCGCCGTCGACCAGGAGCTCCTGGTGGAGGCGGAGGCGCTGCTCGGGCTGTCGCTCCGCGGCCACGCGGACCTCCGCCGGGCGCTCCGGGACGGCTTCTGGGACCACCTCGGCGCCCAGTACTGACCGGCGGGACGCAACCACCGTTACGCGCGCGCGTGCCGGAATGCGCGCGGGGACGGCGGATGGAACCCTGGCTACGGGTGGTGGGGGGCCCCCGGGGGGGCCCCCCCCCATCCCGGGGCACCCCAAGGGCGGCCCGGCCCCCCCCCACTTACCCCCCCCCCAAAACATGGGAGATGGCCCCGGCGCGACCCC